>JAEMRC010000017.1:7113-21530 GCA_016463545.1 Ilumatobacteraceae bacterium | reverse complement strand
GGAGCAACGACAACAACATTGCCAACGGGTGCAACGACAACAACTTCTCCCGCAGCAACATCGGGTGGTCCCGGAAGTGTTAGGCGCGCTGCCAACACAACGATTCCAGCGACAACTATTGCAACCGACACAACTATTGCAACCGACACAACTATTGCAACCGACACAACCGTTGCATCTGACTCAACGATTGCAACTCCAACGGCGGCGGGTGCTGCTCCACCGACAACGGTGAGCGGAGTGACGGATTCCATCACCACCACCGAAGATGACCGGGATCGCGATGTAGTTTTGCCAGGTCAAGAAGGTGAATTCGTCTACCTTGTCGGCCCAACTGGAGCTACCGGGAAAGTTTTCAATAACAACGCCAAAGCCGAGATTAGCAACGGCTCATGGATAGTGGTTGCCAGTTTGCGAGATGGTGCCGAGGGAGCAGATCAATGGAACTCATTGGCGACAGCGTGTTTTAACGCCACCGATGTATGTCCAACAAAGCAACTCGCAATCGTTCTTGACGGCAAAGTTATTTCCGCGCCAACAGTGCAAGAACCAGTTTTTTCTGGTGGCAACGTCCAGATCACGGGCGATTTCACCGAAAAAGAGGCTAAGCAGTTGGCAAAGTACCTCCAGTTTGGTGCAGTACCAGTTCGTTTTAGTGCGCCAACAGTACAAACCGTTTCGGCATCGCTCGGTAAAGACTCGCTTAAAGCAGCGATCGTGAGTGGAATCTTTGGAATCTTGCTTGTGTTGCTTTTCTTGCTGTTCTACTACCGAGTAATGGCCCTAGTGGTGTTTGGTGGTCTCGCCGTGTCGGGCTTGTTGTTGTGGAGCGTTATCTCTTGGCTATCAAAGACAAATGGCTTGGCTCTCACGCTGTCCGGAACCGCGGGAATCATTGTTTCGATCGGTGTCACAGTCGACTCGTATGTTGTGTTCTTTGAACGGCTCAAAGACGATGTTCAAAGTGGACGAACTCTAAAAAACTCTGCCCAACGTGGTTTTGAAAGCGCTTGGCGAACAATTCTTGCTGCCGACACCGTGTCTCTCATCGGTGCGCTTGTGCTGTGGTGGCTTACGGTGGGTTCTGTTCGCGGATTTGCATTCTTCTTGGGTCTGTCGACCTTGACTGACATTGTCGTGTCGTATTTCTATACGAGACCAACAGTGTTGTTGCTGTCGCGTACGAGATTCCTGAATAGCGGTCGGGTCCTTGGTGTGCGGCGCACGCCCAATGCGGCGACAGGAGACCAATGATGTCAGGTAAAATGAGTCGTCTATATCGCGGAGAAACAACGGTCGATTTCTATGGTCGACGCAAATTAGGTTTTTTGCTTTCGCTTTTTGTTGCTCTCGTCACGGTTGCGTCTCTCGCCTCGCAAGGCCTCAACTTGGGAATTGACTTTAAGGGAGGCGTGGCCTGGGAAGTCCCAGCCTCGAAAACCTTTGACATACAACAAGCAAGAGATGTTCTCGATGCCAATGGCATTTCAAGCAAAGATGCCAAGGTTCAGGTCTTAACCTCTGGAACCGATAGACGAATTCGAATTCAGGTCGGCGATCAACCCTCAGAAAAAATTGATGCGCTCAAGGTAGCTTTTGCAAAGGATGCTGGCGTTAACACCGATCTGGTGAGTGTGGCTGCAGTGAGTTCAACATGGGGACGCAGCATCACCGAAAAAGCACTGCGTGCACTTGTTGTATTCTTTGCTCTGGTCTCTCTTTATATTGCATTCCGTTTTGAATGGAAAATGGCTCTTGCGGCAATTATCGCGATGGTGCATGATGTGCTCGTCAGTGTTGGCGTGTATTCGCTTCTTGGTCTAGAAGTAACACCGGCAACTGTTGTGGCATTCTTAACGATCTTGGGTTTCAGTTTGTATGACACCATCGTTGTGTTTGACAAGATTCAAGAAAATGATCATCGTTTTAAAACAAGTCGTGTGTCTTATGGCGATGTCATCAACGTGTCGATGAATCAGGTGCTGATGCGCTCTTTGAACACAAGCATTTCTGCCATTTTGCCGGTGCTGAGTTTGCTCGTACTTGGGTCATGGGTGATGGGCGCTGTTGCACTTCAGGAGTTTGCGGTGGCATTGCTTGTTGGTCTACTTACAGGTGCGTACTCGTCGATCTATATTGCTAGTCCCTTGCTCGGAATGTTTAAAGAGCGTGAGGCAAAGTACGAGGGTATGCGCGGACACCTAGCGCTTGGACCAGAAATGACTCGCCTCATCTTGACTGGTGCTGCCGCAGGTCGTCGGGCGACGGCACAGCGGTCCGAGGCCACTCGTATCGATGCGGCAGTTGAACGAGCGTCAACAGACCAAGATCTAGCGACTGCGTCAACGGTGTTGAGTCATCCTCCGAGACCTCGTAAAAAGGGTCGCCGCTAGTCATTCCCGCCGTTGGGTAGCCTTGGGTGATGGGCACCGTCGACAGAGTTCTTCCGTGGAGAAGACACCACAATGCCCCAGTTGATGAGTTAGGCGCACTGTTGCTGAGTTATCGCCATCGACACCCCAAGGCGTCGGTGTCGCTCATCAATAAAGCATATGAAACTGCCCGCGAGGCCCACCGAAGTCAAGTGCGATCAAGCGGTGAGTCTTATATCAATCATCCCATTGCTGTTGCCCGCATTGTTGCTGACATTGGCCTTGATGAGATCTCGTTGGCGGCTGCGCTACTGCATGATGCAGTAGAAGACACGGAGATCACAGTTGCCGATGTTGAGCGTGATTTCGGTAACGAGGTTGCGTCGATTGTCGACGGAGTGACCAAACTTGAGCGACTACATTTCGATTCGCACGAAGAACAACAAGCCGCCACAATGCGAAAAATGCTTGTGTCAATGGCCAAGGACCTTCGCGTCCTTGTGATCAAACTTGCCGATCGTTTGCACAACATGCGCACTCTTGCCGGAGTCCCGCTCGACAAGCAACAAAGAGTTGCTCAAGAGACTCTAGATATTTATGCCCCTCTCGCTCATCGTTTGGGCATGCAAGAGATGAAGCAAGAACTTGAAGATCTTGCTTTTGCTGCGATTTATCCCAAGCGATACGCCGAATTAGATCAACTCGTGTCAACTCGTTCGCCTGAGCGAGATGTTTTTCTGGCGCGATCGGTCGCAGAAGTACATGCTCGCTTGTCGGATGTGCAGATTCAAGCAGAAGTGACGGGTCGCGGAAAACACCTCTGGAGCATCTATGAAAAAATGGTGCAAAAAGAACGTGGCTTTGACGAAATTTTCGATCTTGCGGCGATTCGTATCATTGTTGAAAGCGTTCGTGATTGCTATGCCGCACTTGGCTGTATTCACGGAAAATTCAAACCCGTTGTTGGTCGCTTTAAGGACTATATTGCGATGCCAAAATTCAACTTGTATCAGTCATTACACACCACGGTCATCGGGCCAGGCGGCAAAGCGCTAGAAGTACAGATTCGTACACGCGAAATGCACGACCGCGCTGAACGCGGAGTCGCGGCGCATTGGGCGTATAAAGATACTTCCGACGTCTCCGATATCGATTGGCTTAGCAGCATTATTGACTGGCAATCCGAGATCAGTGATCCATCTCAGTTCATGGAAAGCCTCAAGACAGATCTTGAGCAAGATGAGATCTTTGCATTTACGCCTAAAGGACGAGTAGTAACACTGCCCCTCAAGGCAACACCAGTTGACTTTGCATACGCAGTCCATACTGAAGTAGGACACGCTTGCATTGGAGCACGAGTGAATGGACGCCTCGTCTCGCTTGACTCAGAACTTCGCTCTGGTGACACGTGCGAGATATTTACATCAAAAGTAGAAGATTCGGCACCCTCTCGGGATTGGCTCGGCTTTGTCGAGTCACCACGTGCAAAAAATAAGATTCGTCAATGGTTCTCGCGCGAGCGACGCGACGACATGATCGAGATTGGTCGCGACGAGTTAACTGCCGAATTACGTCGAGAAGCTCTGCCAGTGCAAAGAATCTGGACCTCAGAAGCGTTTCTTCATGAACTAGATGCTTTGAGTTATGCCGACACCGACACACTGTTTGCTGCTATCGGAGAACACCACGTTTCGGCACGTGGCTTTGCTCAGCGCATTGCACGCATTGTGCGCGGAGACACAACGGATGAGCAAATGTCCGTCTCTGGCCGCATTAACCAACCCGAAATACATCGCCGCACATCCCCCGGTATTCATGTTGACGGAATTGATGATGTTTTAGTACGTCTATCGCGGTGTTGCACTCCAGTTCCGGGCGACGACATCATTGGTTTTGTCACTAAAGGTCGAGGAGTGAGTGTTCATCGGTCAGATTGCGCCAATGCGGTCTCGCTAATGAACGAACAAGCGTCTCGATTGATCGACGTCGAATGGTCCGGAACTGGTGAAGGAGGTGTTTTTCGAGCAGGTGTCGAAGTTGTGGCGCTCGATCGCAATCGATTATTACGAGATGTCGCCAATGCACTCTCTGAGCAGCATGTCAATATCGTTTCGTGCACCACGAATACTGGAGCCGATCGTGTTGCTAAAATGCGGTTTGAATTCGAACTTGCCGACCCCAACCACCTAGATGCAGTTCTTCGAACAATTAAGTCGATTGAGGCTGTTTATGATGCATATCGCATCGTCCCTGGCGCGAACGCCGACTAGCCTGACTTGCCGTGCCTTCGTTTCAGACCAGTCCCGGAACCAGAGATATTCTGCCGCCAGATGCCGCTCGCTGGCGAGAATTCAATGCAATTTTTGCTGACACCGTAGAGGCAGCGGGGTATGGGTGCATTATCCCGCCAATCTTTGAGGATGCTGCAGTATTTCATCGAATCGGCGAAGCAACAGATGTCGTCTCTAAAGAAATGTATGACTTCCAAGACAAAGGAGGTCGTCATGTCTCACTACGCCCCGAACAAACCGCAAGCGTGTGTCGTGCCTACGCGCAACATCGACCAACCACACCCTGGAAAGTGTGGTACACAGGTCCAAATTTTCGATATGAAAAGGCCCAGGCGGGTCGATACCGTCAGTTCGATCAAGTCGGAATCGAGGCTTTAGGAGTTCATGATTCTGCTCTTGATGTTGAAGTAATTGCACTCGCCTGGAAGTTCTATCAGCGACTCGGGCTTTTGAATGTGCAACTATTTATTAATTCGTTAGGCGATGATGGCGATCGGGAGCGATACGTCGAGGCACTTCGCGAATATTTTTTGTCTCATGCTGATGCATTAACGCCAGAGGCACGTCAGACACTGGACAAAAATCCATTGCGTGTGCTCGATTCAAAACGCCAGGGCGATGCAGAAATTATTGCTGGTGCACCAAAGATCACGGCGTTCTTAAGCGCCTCTGCGAGCCAACACTTCGAGGAAGTTCTTGAGGGTCTACGAGTCTTGGATATACCATTTACCCAAAATGAACTGCTCGTCCGCGGGCTTGATTATTATCGCCGCACTACTTTTGAGTTTGTATCGACGGCTCTTGAATCAGCACAAAACGCTGTTGGCGGAGGCGGACGCTACGACGGCCTCGTCAAAGATCTGGGCGGACCCGATACTCCCGGAATTGGCTTTGCGTTAGGACTTGATCGAACATTGTTGGCATGTGATGCCGAAGGTGTTTTTGGAGCACCAAAATCCTCGGTTGATGTCTTTGTCGTTGATGTTGTCGATGGCACCTACGCATTGTCCGTGACAAGTGCCCTTCATGATGCTGGATACAGCGCAGATCGTGCATTTGATTCACGCAGCATGAAAGCACAAATGAAATCAGCAGACCGCAGTGGTGCTCGGTTTGCCATCATCATTGCCCAAGACGAAGTCGCAAGTGGCTCTTACACGATTCGTGACATGACATCCGCTCAACAGCAACTCGTCGCCAAGGGAGATCTTGTAGAATTTCTTACTCGCAATCTCGGAGCGAGAACTCCACGGAGACACCCATCATGAGCAGCACATCAATGCGCACACATCTTTGTGGAGCGGTACGAGAATCCAATATTGGTCACACCATTACTGTGTGCGGCTGGGTAGGGCGGCGCCGTGAACACGGCGAGCACTTGGCGTTCTTGGACATTCGTGATCATTCCGGCATCGTTCAGTGCGTCGTTGACAACAACGTAGACGTGCGTAGTGAGTATGTAGTGCAGATAACCGGAGTTGTTCGTGCCAGACCAGAGGGAACAGTAAACGCCAACATACCGACCGGGGCAGTCGAAATTGGAGACTGTGTAGTGGTTGTGCTGAACAGCGCAGAGCCGCCTCCATTTGCTATTGATGCGCGAGCAGATGATGTTGATGAATTGATTCGTCTGAAATTTCGATACTTAGATATTCGACGCGAACGCCTGCAAAAGAACCTTCGTTTGCGTGCCTCAATCAACTCAGCCATCAGAGAAGCAATGGAGTTGCAGGGATTTGTCGAAGTCGAGACACCGATGTTGATGCCTTCAACGCCAGAAGGGGCTCGCGAGTTTTTGGTTCCATCTCGCAAAGAACCAGGTGCCTTTTATGCTTTGCCGCAATCTCCACAACTCTGGAAACAGTTGCTGATGCTGGCGGGTATCGATAGGTATTACCAGATTGCGCGTTGCCTGCGCGACGAAGATCTTCGTGCAGATCGTCAGTACGAGTTCATGCAACTAGATGCTGAGATGTCCTTTGTTAACCAAGATGATGTCTTGTCTGCAATCGGCGCCGCCGTGACCGCTGCTGCAATCGCTGCAACCGGACACGCACCTCCGCAAATTGAACGAATGACATGGCGTGATGCGATGGAGAACTATGGCGTAGACAAACCTGATCTTCGTTTTGAAATGAAGCTTGTCGAAGTGACTTCAGTATTTAGCGCTACGGAGTTCAAGGCCTTTGCCGGAGCGCAGTCAATCAAAGCAATTTGCGTTGATGCTCTCACGTATCCAGACGCTGCATCCTCTGGTCGCAACAAACTCGATGCATTTACGGATCGGGCTAAAAAAATGGGAGCGAAAGGTTTGGTCTGGATAAAAGTTGGGGCAGATTTGGTGTTTGATTCACCGGTTGCCAAATTTTTGTCAGACGCGGAGAAGTCTGCCTTGCTTAAGTCAACAGGCGCGGTGCAAGGCGATCTTATTTTGATCGTGGCAGATGAGTGGGCCACGACATGTGAGGTGTTGGGACAGTTGCGCAACGACATCGGACGTCCACCAGTACATGAGGGTCCGTATCGATATGTGTGGGTAATGGATTTTCCATTATTTGTTGGAGTTGACCCAGTATCGGGAGCACCACGTCCAGGGCATCATCCGTTTTGTCATCCCCACCCCGACGATATTGATTTAATGGAGACGGACCCACTCAAGGTTCGTGCGTTGGCCTATGACCTCGTACTGAACGGGTGGGAACTAGGAAGCGGTTCAATTCGAATCCATGAACCTGAGTTGCAACGACGGGTATTCAACTTGCTCGGAATCTCAGACGAAGAGGCCGATAAGAAGTTTGGATTCTTTTTGCAGCCTTTTAAATACGGAGCACCTCCACATGGTGGCTTTGCTTTTGGAATTGATCGGCTCACGGCTGTGCTCGCTGGAGAAGAAAACATTCGAGAAGTGATCGCTTTTCCAAAGACTCAGAGTGGCACAGATCCGATGACAAATGCACCAACACACGTCGATGCGAAGCATCTGACAGAACTAGGCCTGCGCGTTCTTCCTCCTCCAGTTTCGGCATAGGACATGTCAGCGCCCGACCTGTTTTCTGCAGCGGCGCAAGAACGCCTCAAGTCTCGCGCTCCACTTGCATCGCGTATGCGTCCACGAACCTTGGACGAAATTGTCGGACAAAAACATTTGGTGGGACCGGGATGTGTTTTACGTCTTCTCGTTGAGAAAGATGCATTGTCGTCAGTGATCTTGTGGGGACCGCCCGGAACCGGAAAAACAACCCTTGCAGAAGTAATCGCCCAATCAACTGCTCGAGATTTTCATCGCCTCTCTGCTGTGTCCGCAGGAGTCAAAGACGTGCGCGAAGTAATTGAACACGCACGACAAAGACTCGGTGAAGCCGGCAAGTCTTCAATCGTTTTTATAGACGAGATTCATCGCTTTTCTAAATCACAACAAGATGCATTACTTCCGGCAGTCGAAAACGGAACAATCACATTGAGTGGCGCAACCACCGAGAACCCCATGTTTGAGGTGAACGCACCGCTGCGTAGTCGCTCTACGTTGTTTCGCTTAGAGCCACTAGATGTAGGTGATATAGAAATATTGCTGAAGCGTGGTCTGGAGTGTCTTGGACAAGAAGCGACGCCCCAAGCAGTTGCACTCTTGGTGTCGCGCTGCGTGGGGGATGGTCGCCAAGCTCTCACGTCATTAGAAGTTGCGGCAGCGATTGCTGGTCAAGAAGTCATTTCAGTAACTCATGCAGAAGCCGCACTTAGTACATCGTCACTTCGATATGGGCGCGACGATCACTACGATGTGGTTTCTGCTTTTATCAAAAGTATTCGTGGTTCTGATGTAGATGCCGGCATTCATTGGTTGGCACGCATGCTCGAAGCAGGGGAGGATGCACGATTCATCGCGAGACGGCTTGTGATTTTGGCAAGTGAAGATATCGGTATGGCAGACCCAACTGCATTGTTGGTCGCTACTGCGGCAGCGCAAGCCGTCGAGTATGTCGGTCTTCCAGAGGCGCAGTTGAACTTGGCTCAAGCAGTTATTCATCTTGGGCGAGCACCAAAGAACAATGCCGTCGCGCAGGCAATTTGGACAGCACGCCAAGATGTCAGAGATGGCCTGATCGGGGAAGTACCCCAGTTCCTGAGAGATGGCCACTACCGCGGGGCCAATGAATTGGGTCATGGGGTCGGATATGTGTCTCCCCATGATGATCCAACGGTGAAACAGCAATATTTACCAGATTCAGTTGCTGATAAGACCTATTACCGTGAGACTGGTGTTGTTGACGAGTAGCGATTAAGGAAGTGGTTGTCATGATGAAGAGAATATTTTGGTTTGCACTCGGCGCCCTGTGCGGGGTGTTTGGATACCAGCGGACAAAACGCACCGTGACAGATTTTACGGACCGTCTGACACCCACAAATATCGCCGGCAGTGCAATGGAGCAAGCGCTCAAAATCTTTAGTCGGCTAGGTAAAGCCTTGCGCGCTGCGACGGATGTCTTGCTCAGCGACGACACTCCCTAGTCGGGCTTGCCACAGATAATAGGATTCAAGTCATATGGCCGTCACCCGAAGCACAAGTACATCTGCGCGTTCGGCTGACGATCTACGATCAACTTTCACGTCTTTTTTTGCTGAGCGTAAACACTCTGTTGTGCCGTCGGCAAGTCTGATTCCCCATGATCCAACTCTGCTCTTTACCGTGGCCGGAATGGTGCCCTTCAAACCATATTTTGTGGGTGACGAAGTGGCTCCATATCAACGAGCAGTCAGCGTGCAAAAATGCGCGCGTGCCGGTGGAAAACATAACGACCTGGACGAGGTTGGCAGAACCACTCGACATCTTGTCTTTTTTGAGATGCTCGGAAATTTTAGTTTTGGGGATTATTTTAAAAAAGAGGCGATTCCTTGGTCATGGGAGTTAGCGACCGAAGTATTTGGATTTGATGGCGACCGCTTGTGGATCACCGTCCACGAAAGCGATGATGAGGCCGAACAGATTTGGCACGATGTCGTTGGCGTACCGATGAATCGCATTCAACGTCTCGGGGATAAAGATAATTTCTGGCAAGCCGGAGACACCGGACCATGTGGACCGTGCTCAGAAATCCACATTGACCGCGGACCATCGTTTGGGCCAGAGGGCGGTCCGCTCAATGACCCAGCAGGAGATCGGTTTCTTGAATTTTGGAATCTTGTATTTATGCAATACAACCAAGCACCGGACGGCTCGCGGTCACCATTGCCTAAACCAAGTATCGATACAGGTGCTGGGCTCGAAAGAATACTTGCGTTGGCTCAAAACGTCGGGTCAGTGTGGGAGACAGATGTGCTGTATCCATTGATCGAGGGTGCTCAATCAGCAACAAATGCGACATATCAAGTGGGCGACTACCAGGATCGTGCGAGTTTTAGCCTACGAGTACTTGCCGAGCATGCGCGATCGGCAACCATGCTGGTAAATGATGGAGTGTTCCCATCAAATGAGAATCGCGGATATGTTTTACGTCGCATCATTCGACGTGCAGTTCGCCACGCATATTTGCTCGGAACAGAAAAACTTGTGATGCCAGGTTTAGCGAAAACGGCAATCGATATTATGGGAACTGCTTATCCCGATCTGCATAAAAACTCAGATTTCATTCTCGGGGTCATAACAAAAGAAGAAGAACGCTTTCGACACACGCTAAAAAATGGTTTGGGAATACTTGAATCTGATCTGGCGAGCGGAGCAAAGGAACTTTCTGGCAAAGCCACGTTTTTGCTACACGACACCTATGGATTTCCTCTTGAATTAACCCAAGAAATCGTAGGAGAACGCGGAGTAACGCTAGATATTGCTGGTTTCGAGTCCGAGATGGCTGCGCAACGTAAGCGCGCAAAGGATGCACGCAAGACTGGCAGATCCGACGCCGACCGCGTTGAGGATTATCGCGAGATCATGGAGCGAACAGGCACAACTGAGTTTGTCGGTTACACACACGACGAGGCCGAGGCAACCGTAGTAGCGGTCATCGAAGGTGATGATGGACAGATCGAAGTTTTCCTCGATCGCACGCCGTTTTACTCTGAGAGTGGTGGGCAGGTCGGAGACATTGGTCGCATCGAATCAACAACAGTTTCAATGCGCGTTCTTGACACTAACTTTGCTCTTCCTGGACTACGTCGACATATTGCGGTTCTCGAAACAGGAGAAGTTGAGATTGGGCAAACCGTAACGGCATCTATTGATGTCGAAGCACGCTTAGCAACACGACGAAATCACACCGCGACACACATTTTGCATTGGGCATTACGAACTGTCTTAGGTGAGCACGTCAAACAAGCCGGATCACTTGTGTCGCCAGACAGACTGAGATTTGACTTCAGTCACTACGACGCCGTAACAAGCGAAGAAATACGCCAGATTGAAATCCTGGCAAATCAAGAAGTTCTCAACAACACCAATGTGAGCGCCATCGAAACCAGCAAGGAAGACGCAATGGCTGGGGGCGCAATTGCGTTTTTCGGAGACAAATACGGGGATATCGTTCGTGTATTGCGAGCGGGTTTGTCGACAGAGTTGTGTGGCGGCACACATGTAAATGCCACGGGCGATATCGGAACAATTAAGGTTGTGTCAGAAGGATCAATCGGATCTAATTTGCGCCGCATTGAGGCAGTGACGGGTCAACAGACAATTTCGTATATGCAACGAACAGATGCGATGGTGAGCAAAGTGAGCGAACGGGTTGGTGGCCGACCAGAGGACATCTTGACTGGTGTTGAGCGTCGTTTAGAAGAAATGAAACTTTTGCAAGACGAAATGAAGTCGCTTCGATCACAAATAAACGCCACGAGAGCCGCAGATTTTATAGAGCAAGCAGTTGATGGCGTGGTTGTGGGTCGTGTTGATGGCTTGTCGGCGACAGATTTGCGAGAACTCGGCGTTGCTATCCGTCAGCATCCTCAAGTATTGGTGGCTGTTCTTGGTGGCATCACTGACACTGGGGGAGTGTCGCTTGTCGCTGCAATTGCATCAGGAGTCAAAACAACTGCTCAGGAGATCATAAAAGATGCTGCCAAGAAAGTTGGCGGAGGCGGGGGCGGCAAAGGAGACGTTGCAACTGCCGGCGGCAAAAACGTCGAGGCGATTGACGAAGCACTCGAGATAGCACGACAACACGCAATGTCAGCGGTCGCTGGTCGCTAGATCTGATGCGTGTCTTGGGGCTCGATCTAGGAACAAAGCGAATTGGCATCGCCGTGAGTGACCGGAGTGGAACAATCGCAACACCTTTTTTGGTTTTGCAGCGATCAAAGACAAAATCTCAAGATCATGCAGAGATCCTTCGTTTGATTCTTGAAGAAGAAGCCGTAGCAATCGTTGTCGGAATGCCGTATACGCTGCGTGGCGAGATGGGCGCAACTGCCAAGTCTGCAGAAGCAGAGTGCACGCTACTCGCCAAGGTGGTTGGTGTGCCCGTGTATATCCATGACGAACGCTTCACCACGGTGACTGCAGATAGAGCACTCATGGAGGCTCGGATGAAAGCAGATGCCAGAAGACGTGTGGTTGACAAAGTGGCAGCAGCAGTCATGCTGCAGTCGTGGCTTGATGCGCAACCAAAGCAAGAAACGTCATGAGCAACAACTCCGGAGACCCTCTCCTTGACGCAGGCAAAGACGTATTGGGGGGTGTCGGCGAACTAGCAGTTGATTGGCAGAACGACCCCTGGGATGTTGAAACCATTGTGACCGAAGATGGCGTTGATGTAGTTGGGGCGAACGTTCCTAAAAACGTTCAGGCGCTGATACGAATCGTTTTGCTCGTTTCACTGGTCGCGGTTCTCGTTATCGGGCTTGCGGGCTTGTGGTTTGTTCGACAAATTAATCCAGGAGGCGTCGTAGCCACGCCCGTGAACTTCACCATCAATGAAGGTGACACACTGAAAAGCGTCAGTAATCGCCTCGAGCAAGATGGCGTGATTACGAATGCGACTGTGTTTCGGTGGTATGTGGCGCGCAAGGGAGGAATCGTTTTACTGCCTGGCTATTACTCGCTCAAGCCTCACGACACCGCCGGAAACATTACTCGCGTCCTCAATACACCTCCAGCACAAACGTTCATCAAAGTGACGTTTCCGGAGGGATTAACGATTTCTCAGATGGCAGAACGCCTGGGCTCAAATGTGCCCTACTTAACGGAGGATGATTTCAATCTGGCGCTCAAAGATCAGACGATTCGTTCTGAATTTCAACCCAAGGATGCAACCAGTCTTGAGGGATTATTGTTTCCCGATACCTATCAAGTCTCCGGGGACGATAACGAAACACGCGTCGTACAGCGCATGGTTCAACTCATGGAACGCGTCGGCCGTCAAGAAAAAATCAATGAGTCACAAGCTCGTGTGGGGTACTCGGCGTACAAGGTCTTGATCGTGGCGTCAATGATCGAGCGGGAAGCAAAAGTTCCACAAGACAGGGCAAAGATTGCCAGAGTGATCTACAACCGCCTGGCGTTAGGAATGCCCCTCGCAATTGACGCCACGTTGTTGTATGGCGCAGATCCCGAAGCATCTTTTGCTGATCTCAAAGCAGTCGATGGCCCCTACAACACGTATACGCGAAAAGGTCTACCCCCAACGCCCATCGCAAACCCTGGCCGAGCATCAATTTCTGCGGCCTTAGCGCCTGCTCCAGACCCGCCGTTGAGCGATGCAATATGTCAGGGTGCTCCGCGTGGGACAAAGTGTCAGTATTTATATTATGTACTCGCCGATGCTGAAGGACGCCACGTCTTTGCCGCAACCTATGAACAGCATCTCGCCAACGTGGAAAAAGCCCGCGTTGCGGGATTACTGAAGTGAGTTTTACGCAGTTGCCTGTTGCTGCTGTCATCGGTTCGCCGATTCAGCAGAGTTTGTCACCTGCGATCTTTCGTGCTGCGTTTGCCGAGGCTGGTCGTGACTGGGGATACGTTGGCATAGATGTGAGCATTGAGACAATTGGCAAAGCAGTAAGCGAAGCCATTGCAAAGAATTTTATTGGCCTGTCGGTCACGATGCCATTAAAGGAAGCAATTATTGATTCTCTTGACGAAGTAGACCCAGTTGCGCAGACCTTGCGTGCAGTGAATTCTGTACGAATCAACAATGGCCACACCTACGGACTCAACACAGATGGCGACGGGTGCTGTGATGCCCTCGTCGCTCAAGGTCACGCGGTAATTTCTGGTGCACATGCGATTGTGCTGGGGGCCGGAGGCACCGCTAGATCTGTTGCTCTCGCGCTCGTGCGCAGAGGAGCAAGCGTGAGGATGATGAATCGCACGTTAAAAAATGTTGAACGGGCAGTCGAACTCGTTCGATCGTACCCAGAGAGCAGCACTGGTGATATCAAGGTCGGCGATGAAAGCGCGTTTGGTGATGCATCGATCATTGTGAACTGCACGTCAGTCGGAATGGCGACAACAGGAGTCTCGCCGATAAATGTCGAAAAGATTCGTCGCGATGCAGTAGTTATGGATGCTGTGTATCAGCCTTTACACACTGAGTTATTACAAATGGCTCAGGCTCGTGGATGCACTGTGGTCGACGGTCTATGGATGCTGATTTATCAAGCAATGCGTCAGCATGAGGCATGGTGTGGCACGGTTCCTGATGTATCAGTGATGAGAACTGCTGCGAAGCAAGAACTCAGCCGGCGAGAGCAGTAGCCTAGGTATGGTGCTGCGCTACTTAACCGCCGGAGAATCTCATGGACGAGCCCTGACAGTCATTGTCGAGGGATT
>JAEMRC010000017.1:0-7013 GCA_016463545.1 Ilumatobacteraceae bacterium | reverse complement strand
GAATCGCCACTCACGCAACCTCGTCCTGGTCACGCCGATCTCACCGGAATGCAAAAGTACGGTTTCTCAGACGCACGCGATGTGCTCGAGCGCGCGAGTGCACGTGAGACGGCAGCAAGGGTGGCCGCTGGTGCGCTTGCAAAACTGTTGCTATCTCATCTTGGTGTGTCCGTATTTAGTCACGTCATTCAAATTGGTGCAGTGCGGGCAACAGGAGCAGCTGTTCCGCGCCCCGAAGATTTACCGGCTATCGATGCGTCCGAGGTGCGATGTTTTCATACAGACACAGAGGCACAGATGATCGCTCATATCGAAGACGCCGCACGTGACGGCGACAGCCTCGGAGGAATCGTCGAAGTATTGGCGTACGGCGTTCCGATTGGTTTGGGAAGTTATGTGCACTGGGACCGAAAGATCGATGCCTTGCTCGCACAGTCCGTGATGAGTATCCAAGCGGTCAAGGGTGTCGAGATCGGCGATGGCTTTCAAGTTGCTGGCGTGCGCGGCAGCCTCGCACATGACGCAATTTCCTGGGATGAGACGGGCAAAACATATCGCCGTGAAACGATGAAGGCTGGTGGCACAGAAGGTGGCATGACAACTGGCGAGCCCCTTGTCGTACGCGCAGCGATGAAACCACTAGCGACTCTGAATCGCCCCACGCTTAAAACAGTTGACACGATTACAAAACAAGAGACTGTGAGTTTTAAAGAGCGCACAGACGTAACGGCTGTTCCGGCAATGGGCGTTGTTGCCGAGACGATGGTGGCGCTCGTTTTGGCTACTGAGGCACAACGAAAATTTGGTGGAGACTCTCTTGCAGAATTCGTGCGCAATGCGCGGGCGTTTTCTGACAATCTGGCACTATGAGCCAGGAAAATTCAAACCATCCTGCACAAGCCACCCATCTTGTTTTGGTTGGTCTGATGGGGAGCGGAAAGACAACCATCGGTCGTCGCGTTGCCGCCGAAACCGGTCGACAGTTTTTTGACACTGACATTATGGTTGAAGACGACTGCGGGCTTAATGTGCGGGAGATCTTTACACAATGGGGCGAGCCTGAGTTTCGTCGGCTTGAGCACGTTGCACTACTCACGGCTCTAGCAGCGCACCAACCTGCAGTAATAGCTGCTGCCGGTGGGGTCGTTGTCTCTGATCTCAATAGAGAAGCGCTCGTGAAGGCGCGCAACGAAGGTCTTGTGCAAATTGTTTGGCTAAAAACTAATGCGTCAACGCTTCTGTCGCGTGTACGAAATGGCGTTCACCGTCCAATGCTTGATGCAGATCCGGCAGCAGCCATACAGGCCATGCAGGACCAGCGAACGCAGTGGTACCAGGATTTATCATCTGTCATTGTGTCCACCGATGAGATGTCTGCTGTGCAGGTAGTGGCTGCGGTCGTGTCAGCAATGAATGAGGGAAGCTCTCATGTCTGACATACAGACAGTTCAGGTCAACCTAGAGGACCGTTCGTATCCAGTTTTTATTGGCCGAGGTGCACGCCATGAGTTGGCAGCGCAGATCAATCCGGCAGTTCGTCGTATCGCTGTCGTCACCCAAGATGGTGTTCCTGCACAACTGATCCCTGACTTTGCTGATCTCGAGACTCATACATTTGTTATTGGTGACGGGGAAATCCATAAAACACTTGACACGGTGCAGACTCTTTGCCGCTCTTTTTCCGAGGTCGGAATCACACGTTCCGATCTTGTGCTTGGTGTTGGCGGGGGATTGGTGACTGATGTTGCAGGATTCACAGCAGCGGTGTATCACCGTGGGCTCGGGGTGATGCATGTGGCAACCACGTTGTTGGGAATGATTGATGCAGCGATTGGTGGCAAGACGGGAGTCAATATTCCCGAAGGTAAAAATCTCATTGGTTCGTATTGGCAACCACAAGCAGTTGCATGTGACATGGATGCGCTCTTGTCACTCGGAGAGCGAGACTTGCAATGTGGCTATGGCGAGATGGCCAAGTATCACTTTATTTCCCGGCAAGATCTTTCTTTGTTGCCACTTGGTCAACGAATAGCTCGTTGTGTGCAGATCAAAGCAGACATTGTTGCTAGTGATGAGCGCGAGTCAGGACAACGAGCACTCCTGAATTACGGACACACACTTGCGCACGCCGTAGAGATTGCGACGAATTTTACTATGCCGCACGGTGTTGCCGTTTCGGTGGGGATCTTGTACGCCGCGCATCTTGCTCAGGTAATGGGTCGCATTCCCGAGACAAGGGTGCAAGAGCACTATGACATCGTGCACGGAATCTACAATCTACAAACGGCCCTGCCCGCCGATTTTGATTCCGCAGATGCAATCACTTCGATGCGGCGTGACAAAAAAGCGCTCTCATCGTTGACCTTTGTGCTTGATTCCACCGATGGTCTACAGATCGTCGACGGCATCCTCGAGCAAGACCTCAAACAAGCCTTTGACGCATTGCGAAGTCGTCAGGGCTAAAGGGTTGAGCAAAATCGCCGCATTAGTGGATCAGTCTCAGACTACGGTGGTGATGTGAGCCTCATTCAAACAGTTCTCCTCATTCACGGACCGAATCTCAATCTGCTTGGAACACGCGAACCCGAGGTGTACGGAACGCAGACCCTGGCTGATCATGTCAAGGTCGCCGAGGTCGCCGTTGCTCAGCACGGAGCATCGCTCAAGTCTCTGCAGTCAAATTCAGAATCACAAATGATTGAAGCAATTCATGCTGCCAGCGGAACAATCGATGCAATTATTATTAATCCCGGTGCGTTTACTCATTACAGTTGGGCGATTCACGATGCGCTCAAGTCATTTCCTGGGCCAGTTGTTGAAGTTCATCTTTCTAATCCAGCGGCAAGAGAGCCATTTCGACACACGAGTGTGATCGCTTCCGTTGCAATCGGCACGATCGCTGGCTTTGGTGGACAAGGTTACGAACTCGCAGCCCATGCGCTTTTTCATCACGGCGGCTGAGTTCTATGTTTAAGCAACAAACATTGACGCCGATAGATGTTCGAGATCGCATCATCCGAACGTGCAATGCGTTGTCTGCACAGAATCTTCGTTGGGTTTTGCTTCATGACCTGACCAATATCCAATGGCTGACAGGATTCACCGGAAGTGCAGGCGTGGTGCTCATTGACGCACAAAGTGCGGCGTTGCATCTTTTTACAGATGGTCGCTATATCGAACAGGCCCAACAACAGGTCAAAGATGCCCAGGCAATCGTCCTCGTACACAGGGTCTCTACGGTTGCGGAGCGATGCGCGCTGATTGCGACACTCGTCAGTGGGTCGACGGTGTCTGTTGGTTCGGCTGATGTGACCGTGTCGCTCTTTGAAACACTAAAAGAGCATCTTGGGGTGCAAACAACTCAACAGCACGTTGTTTTTGCAGAGTTGCGAAGAATAAAAGACGCTCCCGAGATGGAACGCATTAATCATGCTGCGTCAATCGCAGATCAAGCCCTGCAACGCGTCGTGTCTGCTGGTCTGTGTGGATTAACAGAGAAACAAATCCGCAATGAAATCGATAGAACCATGCAGGACCTGGGGGCTGATGGTGTCTCATTTGACACGATTGTTGCGACAGGACCAAATGCTGCGTTACCTCATCATCGTCCCGATGCGACTGTTGTGATGCCAGGACACTTGGTGGTGATTGATATGGGGGCACTGGTCGATGGCTATCACTCAGATATGACGCGAACAATTAAAGTTGGCGAACCCAGTGCTGATGACCTTGCGGTGTTTGATGTGGTGTGCAAAGCACAGGCTGCAGGAGTCAACGCCGTAACAGCGGGGGTGACGGCACGAGAGGTCGATGCGGCATGTCGCTCTATCATCGGCGATGCGGGCTACGGCCAATACTTCACACATGGGACAGGTCACGGCGTCGGTCTAGTGATACATGAAGAACCCTTCATAAATGATCGATCCCAACAGGTCTTATTGGCTGGCGAAGTAGTGACTGTGGAGCCTGGGGTCTATCGTGGTGGGGTCAGCGGCGTCCGCATCGAAGATCTAGTGGAAGTCACTAGTAACGGATGTCGCCTCGTTAGCCAAACTCCCAAGGACTTGTCATGCCCGCCATTTCAACGAACGATCTAAAAAACGGAATCAGCCTGCTACTCGATAACGGCTTGTTCACGGTGATCGAATTTCAGCACGTGAAGCCTGGCAAGGGCGGAGCATTTGTTCGCACTAAGTTACGAAATCTCCGAAACGGAAACGTCATCGAGAAAACCTTCAACGCTGGTATTCGAGTCGAACAAGCAATTCTGGACAAGCGAGACATGCAATTTTTGTATAAAGACGGTGATGACTTTGTTTTCATGGACACCGAGACCTATGACCAGATGAATATTGCTCCTGTTGCACTCGGTGATGCGGCTGACTATCTCATTGAATCAGCAACGGCTGTCATGGCACTTTTCGGTGACGAGATCGTGAGCGTCGAAATTCCAGCATCCGTAGAACTCAGTATCGCTGACACAGAACCTGGCCTTCAAGGAGACAGAGTGTCAGGCGCGCGTAAACCAGCGACATTGCAAACGGGCAAAGTGATCCAAGTTCCACTTTTTGTTGTCATCGGCGACAAGGTCAAAGTGGATACGCGCTCTGGCGATTACATTACGCGGGTCTGATGTCAGTTCCAGAGCCACTCGGCACACAAAGGCGTAGCGATGATCGAACCGATGCCCGAGAACAGGCACTGATCGCGTTGTATGAGGCAGAACAACGTGGAGTATCTCTTGTCGACGTAATGCAGGATCGACCAAAATCCACAGAGGACCTAGCTCGTCTCATTGTGGTCGGCGTTTCAGAAGATGCCATGGCAATTGATTCCCTGATTACGACGAACTCCAAGGGTTGGGCACTTGATCGAATGCCAGCGCTTGATCGGGCGATATTACGAATGGGAGTTTTTGAGTTGCTTCATCGGTTAGACACGCCTATCGCAGTCATCATTGATGAGGCTGTCGAATTGGCGAAGCGCTTTTCTACCGATGATTCAGGAAGATTCGTCAATGGTGTCTTGGCGGCAGTTGCAAGAGCAGCACGACCCACCGAGAAATAAATTTGTTCTAGGATTCTGTCGTGACAGTGCTAAAAACACTCTTCAAAAATCAACGCTTTTCATCGCGAAATATTTCAGTAGCGGCCATACTCTTCGCTGCCGCGCTCTATGCATGGTGGTTCTCGATTGTCACAATCGACACACATCGTGGCCTCGGGACATCGGCGTACGACTTGGGGTTATACGACCAAGGGGTCTGGCTGTTGTCGAGGTTCAAAGCCCCGTTTGTCACACTGATGGGTCGCAACATGTTTGGGGATCATGCGTCTTTGATTTTGATACTGCTTGCACCGTTGTATTGGTTGTTTCCCGGATCCGAGACACTGCTTGTTGTGCAGTCGATAGCGATTGCAGCAGGATCTATCCCTTTGTATTTGTATGCCAGGCGGCGCCTCAATAATGACTGGCTAGCGGTGATGGCTGGCATGTGCTGGCTCTTGCATCCAGCGGTCAGCGGTAGCAACTTTGAAAACTTCCATCCTGATTCGATGCTTGGACTATTTGTGCCCCTAGCGCTGTATGCAGCCCTTGAAAGTAAATGGCGACTCTATATTTTCTCAGTAATTCTATGCGCGCTAGTGAAAGAAGACGTCGTGCTTGTCCTTGTCCCGCTTGGGATTTGGGTCGCACTCAGGCGCAATCGGCGAATCGGTTACGCGACAATTGCGGCGAGCGTGATTGCAACGCTGGTCGGCATGTTTGTCTTGATGCGCAGTCTGATTGGCGTGCCAACGCGCAATGGTTGGCGAATTCCATTTGGTGGGTTTGGCGGATTCATCAAGAAGTCATTAACGGATCCATCAACGGTTTTAGAGTACCTCTCGAGCGAAGGTCGACTTTTTTATATCTGGCAAATGGTTGCACCGGTCGGGGTGTTATTTGTGTTGATGCCTGATCTTGCTCTTGTAAGTGGCTTGGTATTGCTTGGCAACATTGTGAGTACTTTTTGGTATCAGTTTCATATCGGCTATCACTACTCACTCATTGCCGTTCCTGCTCTCATCTTTGGTTCGGTGTACGCCATTGGGCGAGTGAGCAAACGCAGCCGGATCTTGTTGTGTGGCGCGATGCTCATCTGCAGCATGACAACTGCAGTGATATGGGGATCAT
Organism: Ilumatobacteraceae bacterium; assembly: GCA_016463545.1. Classification (GTDB taxonomy): domain Bacteria; phylum Actinomycetota; class Acidimicrobiia; order Acidimicrobiales; family Ilumatobacteraceae; genus UBA2093. The sequence goes on along the minus strand of JAEMRC010000017.1, from coordinate 836 downwards.
ATGGATTTTCACGACAACCGCAGTATCACTGGCCTGCGTCTCATCCCGTCGCGGTGGCAGCGCGTGACATCATGAAAGATGTTCCCGATGACGCGGTGATCTCGGTGTATCACAGCCTCGCTCCACATTTGGCCCATCGAGAAAAGATATATATGTTCCCGAATCCATTTCGCGTGGTGTTGTATGGAGTAGACATTTCTCTGGAGGGGTCACGATTGCCAGAGTCTGAACTCGTTGAGTTTGTGTTGTTGCCTTCCCAAAGAGACGCAGAAATGACGAAAGACTGGAATTCTGTGAGCGGTAGTTTTGAACTAGTCCGCGCCAATGAAGCCTTCGAACTGTATGGGCGATCCGGGGGGTAGTAGAACGAGGTTGTGATTTAGAGAAGTAGGTGGGTGCTGGGAGAAGACAAAAAATCCCTCCGCCTCTTGTAATCCGTCAATCATTGCTGTACTGTGTGGGTGACCGTGAAGTGAGTCCTGTGAGGCTCACACGGAAGGAAAACGATATGACGGCAGTCAAATGTAATTCGCTTCGCCCCACGCTCGGGGCTTTTTTGCTGCTCGGGCTCAGTTATGGGCGGCGTCGCTGATGTCGTCGGCCGGAACTCAAGGTGGGGCTGTCGTGCTGACTGCTCAGGACATCAGTCGCGCGATTACTCGCATTGCCCATGAAATCTTGGAACGAAACCGTGGCATCAACAATGTGGTTCTCGTGGGTATGCAACGCGGAGGTGTCTGGATTGCAGACGCGATTAAGGCTGCTGTTGAGCGAGTGGAGCCGGGTTCAACAGTCGGTGCTGGATCAATTGATGTGTCGATGTATCGCGACGACAT
>JAEMRC010000084.1 GCA_016463545.1 Ilumatobacteraceae bacterium | reverse complement strand
GTATGTTGGCCACGTCGTCTCCTAGGTGTGATCGCAGTCCGACCTGCATGTCGAACCGTTGTGCTTCGCTGATTGTCATAGTAGTTCCCTCCGTGGGTCGACGTACAGCGATGTGTGCGGAGCCAGCCAACGGGGGGAAATGAGGCAATTCGGAACGGAATGAATGTTTCTGGTTTGGGGGAACTATCATTAAAAACGGATGTATTCGGGGTCTGGAGCGAGTTTCGCTCCGAATTCCGTTCCGCCTCCGCGCCTTTAGCTCAGTCGGTAGAGCAACGGACTTTTAATCCGCAGGTCCTGGGTTCGAGCCCCAGAGGGCGCACTCACGATGAAGAACGACGCATTGCATGACGCTTTGGAAGATGCTTCAATACCGACGCTTCTGATGTGCTTGGCGCACATCACGGGTGATGATGTGTGGCTGAAAGATCCGTATTTGCCGAAGCGCGATGTTGCTTTGATTGCCGATGAAGCAGGCGGGTTGGCTCACGATGTGGCCGATGAAGTTCGTGCTGCAATCGCGGAGGTAATGCAAGATGTAAAAACGGGAAAACGCCAGATGAGCGATGCGCCCGATACGCAGAGGTTGACCCAGATGATGAGTGTCTGCGTGGGCGAAACCGTGGGATCAGAGTATGTACCAATGTTTATGGAAGATCTGCATTTTGTTGATCGGGATGTGTCTTGGTCTCAGGCGAGTGACACAAGCGCTACGAGGATGACAGACAGCAAGAAAGATTTTTCCGTCTTAATTGTGGGAGCAGGGATATCCGGAATTGGTGCAGCAATTGCACTTGACAGATTAGGAATCTCATGGACGTTGGTCGAGAAGAATACTTCGCTGGGCGGCACGTGGCTTGAAAATAATTATCCAGAGGCAGGAGTTGATACTCCGAATCATTTCTATTCGTATTCATATGCGAGACGAACAGATTGGCCAGGGTATTTTTCAAAACGCGACGATGTGTTGGGATATCTAGAGGACGTGGCAGAACAGTTCGGAATCAGTGATTGCATCACATTTGGAACCACTGTTGACGAAATGACATGGGACGAGTTACGTCAGGCATGGAGCGTGGTCTTGCGCGATGCAGTTGGTGTTCGCACGATTCTCGCGTCGGCAGTGATATCAGCGACAGGACAGTTGAATCGGCCGAAAAAAAATGTGTGCGTCGGTAGCGACACATTTGGGGGAGATCTTTTTCATTCTGCTGAGTGGCGACACGATGTTGATTTAGCAGGAAAACGAGTGGCGGTCGTTGGCACGGGAGCAAGCGCGATGCAGTTTTTGCGATCTGTTGCGAGTACTGCAGAGTCGGTGGTTGTTTTTCAGCGTTCACCGCAGTGGGTGATTCATAATGAGCACTATCACCGAGAGGTATCTGTCGGCGCTAAATGGTTGCTCGAAAATATTCCGTACTATTACGAGTGGTATCGATTTGGATTGTTTTGGAGATTCGGGGACGGGTTGCTAAAGACTCTGCGCCGTGATTCAGAGTGGCAATACCCAGATCGCTCAATGAATCGCCACAATGATCGCCATCGCCAACAAATGACGGCATATATAGAGGCTCAACTTGTCGGACGCCCTGATCTCGTGAAGAAATCGCTGCCAGGATATCCGCCGTACGGAAAGCGAATCCTCGTTGACAATGACTGGTTTCAAACCCTGCGACGCCCCAATGTTGAGTTGGTAACAGCGAGTGTTGAGCAAGTGCACGAGAAGGGTGTGATCGATAGTGACGGGGTTTCACACGAAGTTGACGTGATTATTTTGGCAACAGGATTCGAAGCCGGAAAATTATTGTCGCCGATGAAGATCAGAGGTCGTACAGGTACGTTGTTGTCAGAAGTCTGGGGAGATGATGACCCGCGAGCGTATTTAGGAATAACGGTGCCTGATTATCCAAACTTGTTTTGTCTGTATGGGCCGAATACAAATGTGGCCCATGGCGGAAGTTTATTTTTTCAAGCAGAGTGTCAATTGCGATATATCACGAGTTGCCTAGTGCAGATGCTCGAAGATGGTGTGGCATCAATTGACGTTCAAAAAGGTGTACACGATGACTACAACGGGCGAGTCGACCAAGAGCACAGTGAGTTGGTGTGGACACACCCCGGAATGCACAACTGGTATCGAAACGCCCAGGGCAGAGTGTTTTCACCAATGCCATGGCGCTTTGTTGACTATTGGGAAATGACCCATGATGCTGATTTAGCCGAGTATCACCTGACGAGGCAATGACATGGACCATCGTGCTCTAGATTTATAGATGAAATGGAGGTGACAATGAAGAACGTACAGACAGAATCTGTCGGCAGTAACTTTGTCATCACGTTGATAAATCCGGCTAAGCGAAATGCGCTGAGTTTGCAGGTTTTGCACGAATTGATTGAAGCCTTTGGCGAAGCACAAAAATCTGATGCACTCGGAATCGTTCTTGCTGCTCAAGGGCCAGTTTTTTCTGCTGGACACAATTTTGCAGACATGGCCAGTGCTACTAAAGAAGATGCTGAATTGTTATTTCAAACATGTGCAAAGTTGATGCAAGTTATTCAGTCTGTGCCGCAGCCAGTGTGTGCGAGCGTGCATGCATTGGCCACCGCTGCCGGTTGTCAATTAGTCGCTACGTGTGACTTGGCGGTAGCAGCAGAGTCTGCGTCGTTTGCTCTGCCTGGTGGCAAGGGTGGATTATTTTGTCACACACCTTTAGTTGCGGTTGCTCGTTCGATAAGCCAAAAGCGTGCCGCCGAGATGGCTTTTACGGGTGACGCAATTTCGGCGCAAACGGCACACGAGTGGGGGCTCATTAATCAAGTCGTGCCAGACGATCAGTTAGATGACGCAGTGACAGATATGTTGCGACGCGCAACTCGTGGGTCACGATGGTCTCGGGCGCTCGGAAAACGAACGTTTTATGAGCAAATCACCATGTCACAGGTTGATGCATATGAATTTGCATCAGCAATCATGGCAGACGCCGCAGTCGGAGTTGACGCACAAGAGGGCATTGACGCATTTCTCAATAAGCGTGACGCTCGGTTCACGCAGGAGTCATAAAAATGTCCGAGGTCGTGAGTCGCCAAGCGTTGCAAGAAGTAGAACTATCTCTTCAGGGAATGACATGCGCTGCATGCGCAGCGCGTATCGAGAAACAATTAAATGAACTAGATGGTGTTGAGGCAGCGGTGAATTATGCAACCGAAACCGCAACGGTTGTATTTGCGGCAAAAGTCTCTTCGTCTGAACTGATCTCGGCGGTTGAGGCAATCGGATATGCAGCGGATATACGAACTGCAGAATCTCTTGATGAAAGCCTTGATGACAAACTTGCCAGGCTATGGGTGCGATTGATTGTCTGTGTTGCGTTGTCAATACCAGTCGTCTTGATTTCAATGATCTCAGCACTGCAATTTGATCAATGGCAGTGGGTCGCGGGTGGCATCAGTCTTCCGGTTGTCACATGGGGGGCTTGGCCGTTTCATCGCGCTGCTTTGATAAATATGCGCCACGGTGCAGCAAGTATGGATACGTTGATTTCGATTGGGGTCACGGCGGCTACCGCATGGTCGGTGTGGGCGTTGGTGTGGGGAGATGCTGGCGATTCTGAGATGGTTGGCATGGCCGCAATGTCCAATGCATCGAGCCATGTGTATTTTGAAGTAGCGGCTTCAATCACGGCTTTTATTTTGATGGGTCGTTTTCTGGAAACTCGTGCAAAATTCAAGGCAGGCGATGCTTTGCGGGCATTACTCACCTTGGGTGCGCGTGAAGCAGTGGTGATGCGTGATGGCGTTGAAAAAACTATTCCGGCAAGTGTCGTGCGGATCGACGACTTAATGGTTGTTCGTCCTGGGGAAAAATTTGCCGCCGATGGAGTAGTTGTTGAGGGACGGGCATCGATTGATACCAGCACGATGACGGGCGAGAGTGTGCCAGAAGAGGTTGGTCCTGGTGACAGCGTGCGTGGCGCGACGATAAATATAAATGGGCGCATCGTGGTGCGTGCTACTCGAGTGGGCAAGGACACTCAGTTTGCCAATATGGCCAAGTTGGTGCGTGATGCTCAAGCAACGAAGGCGCCGGTGCAGCGTATTGCAGATCGCGTGAGTGCAATATTTGTGCCGGTTGTGATTCTGATTTCGATTGGCACTCTTGCTGCATGGCTATGGCTCGGAGATGACGTAGCGAAAGCATTTAGTTCTGCTGTGGCGGTGTTGATTATTGCGTGTCCGTGCGCGCTGGGTTTGGCAACTCCGACGGCACTCATGGTGGGTGCTGGTAGGGCGGCGCAGATGGGAATCATCATCAAGGGTGTTGATGTATTGCAAAGCACACGACGAATCGACACCGTGATACTGGATAAAACCGGCACGGTAACAACTGGTCGCATGGAGCTAATTGATGTCGTCTGTACCGAGGGAAATACTCGTGAAAAAGTGTTACAACTAGCAGGCGCTGTTGAGTATGCAAGCGAGCATCCCATCGGTAAAGCAATTGCACGGGGGGCTGTCGATGCAGGTGTTGTGTTGAGTGCTGTTACCTCGTTTGAAACATTTATTGGCCTCGGAGCAACCGGAGTAGTTGATGGCATTGTGGTAACGGTAGGTCGTGAAGAATTACTGCGGCGAAACTTGGTCATAGTGCCCGCCATATTGCGAGAGGCATTGCTAGCCGCACGATTGAGTGGGCATACAGCCGTAATCGTGGCATGGAGCGGAACTGCTCAGGCAGTTTGCGTCGTTGCTGATCAACCAAAACCAACAAGTGCCCAAGCTGTTGTAGCGCTCAAAAAAATGGGACTTGCACCTGTTTTGGTGTCAGGTGATAATCCCGATACTGCGCGGGCGATTGCCATGCAAGTCGGCATCGAGACAGACGATCATCATCTCTATGCCGGAGTGCTGCCAGAAGAGAAAGTGCAGATTGTCAAAGATCTGCAGGCCCGTGGATATGCCGTTGCGATGGTAGGCGACGGCGTTAATGATGCGGCTGCGTTGGCACAAGCAGATGTCGGGATCTCGATGGGTGGTGGAACTGATGCAGCAATGCAAGCCAGCGATCTCACTATTGTCAGCGGAGATCTGCGCCTCGTAGCGGATGCAATTCGTCTATCACGTGCAACATTGCACACCATCAAAGCAAATGTGTTTTGGGCCTTTGCATACAATGCTGCGGCGATTCCGCTTGCAGCAGCCGGAGCCATGAATCCGATGTGGGCTGGTCTGGCGATGGCGTCGTCATCTGTGTTTGTAGTGACGAATAGTTTGCGATTGCGAAAAACTCACCTCTCTCGCTAGAGCAGTAGTTGTCGCATCTGTCGTAAATCGGCAACTGCTCGTGTTCGGCGTGTTCTGATGGTGCGCGACGAGACTCCGAGGCTGGCAGCAACATCTTCAATATCTTGTCCGTCGGCAAGTCGCAGAAGTAATCGAGCATGATCTGGGTCGTAGCCAGCCTGTAACGCGTGATAGATGAGCTCTGTTAATTCGGACTCGCCAGTGTTTTCGCTGGCAACTGCAATGACATCTGACATCATCTCATTACCGATCAGTGATTCTGAAACATGACGTAGTCGTTGATGGCGCACAAACGTGTGGTACTCAGAGTCACGCACCAAGTTAGATGCAATTTTGCTTTTTCGGCGTTCACACGGAAATGTGCGAATCACATCCCATGACATGCCAATAAGTTCCGATAGTGCCACGTTGACGCCACCAGAAGTAATGCGCCCTCGTCGGCGTGCGACCGCAAGAATCGGCGGCATGATGCGTTGCAAAACAATGCGTGCGGCCAATGTGTCGGTGGCGGCGATGCAGACCAGCAACCATAAATAGTGGTCAGCGTCATCGTCGTCAGCGGGACGACCAAAGCCGGCTCGACGTAAGACATCATCAAGATTAACGATGGAGGATCCTGGCAGGTTCCAGGTGTTGACCTTGCGCAGAGCCTCCGAATTTTGGCTGAGAAGCGTCCACTCCCGAATGAGTTCGGGGATTGCGCCTGTGGAGACGCGTGTGTGGACGAGGGGTAAGTCATGTGGCAGGTCGTGTGTTGAATTTTGTGTCATGTGGGCATGGTGCAAAAGGGCCATGCTCTGGGGTGGGTGCGCAGGTCTCACCTGATGTCTCACCAGCGGCGAAATATGCGATAAAACTTGTCGTATGCGTATTGAGCTTGCTTCTGGAACTACCGCCGAAATCGTGCGCGTGCCAGAACCCACGATGGGCCTTGTGATTATCCCTGACCTGTTTGGTCTGCGGCCGCTCTTTGACGATCTAGTTGCGCGATTAGCGCATGACTGGAATATGTCGGTGTGCGCAATTGATCATTTTGTCGGCCAAAATCTTGGAAGCGACCCAGATAAGAGGCTCGCTGCATTGCCATTGCTTGACGACGCGAATTATCTGCGCGATGTTCATGAAGCAGCAGATGAACTGGGCACGAAAGTCACTGCGTTGATGGGTTTTTGTATGGGCGGGATGTACTGCTTGAAATCAGCCGGCAGTCAACGCTTTGATCGCATCGTAAGTTTCTACGGAATGATCAAAGTTCCTGAAGCATGGCGGGGTCGAACCCAACGAGAGCCACTTGGATACATGATTATGGGAGATGCAGAAAAGGTATTGGCAATTGTGGGTGAGAAAGATCCGTATACGCCGTTGCCTGATGTTGATGAGCTGCGATCAACTGGTGCTGTTGTGCAAATTTATGCTGATGCAGAACATGGGTTTGCACACGATGCGTCACGTCCATCCCACAGGCCTGAAGATGCAGCAGATGCGTTTTCTCGGGCGAGAGACTGGATGATGACCGCGACCAGTTAGTGCGAGCGTTGTTCGAGGCTTTGGCGATTCAAGATTTTGTAATGGCGGTCTTGTTGTTCGATCCAGTGGAGACGAATAAAACTAGCGATTGCTTTGTTGACACGCTCGCGTGATGCACCCACCATGCCGGCGAGTTCTTCTTGAGTCACCGGAAGTGTGAACTCATTTTGTCCGTTAGATAATTCTACGATGCGTTTTGCAGTGCGACCAGTGACATCTAGAAAGACGCTGTCAGAAAGAACTTCGTCCATTGTGCGAAGGCGTTTGGCAAGCAACCGGACAACATTCCACATGAGATCTGGATGCAATGTGAGCAACGGAAGAACTTCTGAGTAATTAACCTGCAGAACAGTTGCTGTTTCGATTGCGCGTGCTGTGGCTGAACGTGGACCATCATCAAGCATCGCGAGTTCACCGAAGAGGTCGCCTTCTTCCATAAGTGCGACTACTGTTTCGCGATGGTCGAGCGGTTTGTTGTCGATCACAATCGCGATGCGCCCCGCAAGAACGACGTATAAAGCATCGGGCTGGTCGCCCTCAGAAAATACGACGTCTCCGCGCACAAGAGCGCGCGTGGTTGCCTTGGCGGCCAGTGCGCTCAGGACCGGTTCTGGGGAATCGGAGAAGAATGATGTTTTCGAGAGGACTTCTGCATGACTTACCACAACTCAGACGGTACTACCCTTTATGTGTATGAACTCCAACGAGCCAGACAATGTCTGGACCATTGTGGTGGCAGCGGGATCTGGACAACGCTTTGGCGGTGCCAAGCAATTCGAAATGTTGGCAGACAAAACCCTTGTTGAGTGGGCGACCACAACTGCTCGGGCTGTGTCAGATGGTGTCATCGTGGTGCTCCCTCCCGGTGCAGCGCTGTTTCCTGGTTCAGTGCATGGTGGGGCGTCCCGTAGTGACTCCGTGCGATGCGGACTTGCTGCGGTTCCAGCAGAGGCGACAATTATTTGCGTCCATGATGCGGCACGACCATTTGCGTCGACGGGCGTGTTTCGTTCTGTCATTGAAGCAATACAGTCGGGCGTTGATGGAGCGATTCCTGCAGTAGATGTAGTGGACACGATTAAGACCGTCAACAGCGAGGGAGTAGTGATGGCTACACCCGATCGTTCGA
>JAEMRC010000166.1 GCA_016463545.1 Ilumatobacteraceae bacterium | reverse complement strand
CTCAGCATTGGTTGAGCAATAGCGATTCCCCACGCCGCCAACATGTCACAAAAATAAATGCTCACTCTCGCCAGAGTTCTCCGCTGTGCACCGCCAGCAAATACGTTCATTACTGCAAGTGTAAAGTAATCTTGTTCTGGCAGTTGTATTGGCTGTAGATTGATTAAATGAACTCCATTCGCAAAAATATTATTGCCATCGCAATCGCTGCTCTTGTACTCCTCGTCGGAGCACCATGGCTCTACATCAATGTCATTAAAGACGATGCCCCAAGTCGATTAACACTTGACACTGTCGTGACAACAACCCCTGACACGGTTGTGAGTCCTGACACAACATCTGTCGCGGTGGCCGATGGCATTGTCGGCACCTGGACAACCGGACCAGAATCACTCGCCGGTTATCGCGTCAAAGAAATTCTCGTTGGTCAGAGCACCGAGGGAGTCGGGCGCACATCATCCGTGTCTGGCACACTCGAAATTGTTGACAACTCTGTCACGACTGCTGAGTTCACAGTTGACATGACCACTCTGAAAAGTGACTCATCCAAACGTGACTCGCAGTTTTCAGGGCGCATCATGGATACTGCAACATTTCCAACAGCAACATTTACTTTGACAGCCCCAATTGTTCTTCCGGAAAACGCCACCGCTGGTGAAAAGTTCAGCACGACAGCAATTGGAGATCTCACGTTGCACGGCACCACTGTGGCAGTCACTATTCCGATCGAAGCGCAACTCACAAATGGCAAGATTGCTGTGCAGGGCACCATCAACATTGTGTTTGCTGATTACGGCATTCCAAATCCGTCGATTGGCCCCGTCAAGACAGAAGACAACGGAGACCTTGAACTCTTGCTGGTATTTGGCCGCTAACACACCCATCAGCAGTCAATGCACCTACGGAGATAGACTCCACATCAGACGAACACTGTTGCTAGAGAGATGCCATGACAGAGAACGACAACACACAATCAACCCAAGAGGACCTGTCGGCAGAAGCAGACCGCCTTCGTTGGATGATGCGAATGGAGTCCGTTCGGGCATTTGCTCAAGTTCAGGCCGCAGAAACTGCCGAGTTTCGACTGCTTGCAACCACGCTCGACCGTCGAGTAAAACTGCTCGAACGAGAACTAGGCGTGATGCGCAACTCCTGGACATGGCGTGTCGGTCGTGTCGTTCTCTTTCCTGTCACAATCGCACGGGTTATTAAAAATCGCCTGCGTCAAACCCAGTAACCATCTAATGATTTCGTCGTCAGCGTCACCGCTTATCTCCATCGTGACTCCGGTGTACAACACACCTCTATATGCGCTCGAAGAATGCATCGCTTCGGTCTTTGCCCAGACCTACACCAACTGGCAACTCTGCCTCGTTGACGATCTGTCACCGCGGCAAGAGATCCGTGATTTTCTGGCTCGTGCCGCCAAGCAAGACCCTCGCATCGTGGTGTCGTACCGACAGGCCAATGGCGGAATCGTCGCCGCATCAAATGACGCCGTCGCCCTGGCTACAGGCGACTACATCGGCCTGCTCGACCACGATGATGTTCTCGAACCAGATGCCCTCGCCGAAGTCATCGCCGCACTACACACAGATCCGTCTATTGACTACATCTATACCGACGAAGATCTACTCACACAAGATGGCACGATGCGAGATCACTTTCGCAAACCAGATTGGTCTCCCGAGCGTTTTCGAAATCAAATGTATGTGTGTCATTTCTCTGTCATCAAGACCTCGCTGTTGCGACAAGTTGGTGGCTTTCGCATTGGCTTTGATGGCTCGCAGGACTACGACCTCATGTTGCGAGTCACCGAACACGCCCACAAAGTTCATCACATTCCAAAAATTTTGTATCACTGGCGCATCGTTGATGGCTCAGTCGCAGCAGATCCGACTGCCAAACCGTACGCCTATGCTGCTGGGCAACGGGCCGTTGAAGAGCATTGCCAACGCGTCGGAATTGCTGCAGATGTCAGCCCCGTCGCCGCCTTGCCGGGCAACTATCACGTCGTGCACCAAGATGACCCAAATAT
>JAEMRC010000016.1:23377-31587 GCA_016463545.1 Ilumatobacteraceae bacterium | reverse complement strand
AGTAATTGGCGTCGTTGTGTTGGTCCTTCGTACACAAGTTGCAGATCGCTCGGCGCAAACACTGTCGTGCGAACAACTCCGAGTAAATCACGCACGCGAGCAAGGCGTTGTTTGTTCACCTGCACTCGATTTCTGCCGCTTCGGTTTATCTCCGCTTCAACTAATACTTCACGACCATCGTCATGACGAATATTTGCCCTGATGTAGGCCGTGTCGGCGCCAAGACGAACTAGCGCATCATTAGGCACGCCCCGAAAACTTTCAAGTGTCGCTAGGTAGCTCATCGCTTCGGCCAGGCTTGTTTTGCCTTGCGCGTTGCGTCCGATCACAGCCGTTACGCCTGGCTCAATCTCGATAACGGCGTGTGTATACACCCGAAAATCAATGAGTTCAATACGGTAGATCAGCACCGGGCACCACCCTGGCTCAAACGCGTTGTGGCATCAACAAATACGTGAACGTGTCGTCGCCAACACCGCGGATAACTGCGGGTTGGTTCGGCTCGTTCATCTCAATTGTTATTTCATCTCCCACTGTCGCCTCGATGCCTTCGCGCACGTAGTCAGGGTTAAATCCGGCGGTGAGTTCTGCGCCGACCATTTGGCCTTCAACATCTTCGGTGCTGGTTCCTTGATCGTTCGTTTGTACTTCAATGCGCATTCCGTCGGCGCCCATTGTGAGTTTGACTGGTGTGTTTTCGCGCGCCAATACTCGGCTGCGTCGCAATGCTTCAATGAGTGGTTCGCGCGGAGTTGTGAACTTGTTGGCGTACACAGGTTTTATAAACGATTGCACGTTTGGAAAGTTGGCATTGATTAATCGTGTTGTGAGTTGCAACCGCGGTGTTTCAAAAGTTGTGTCTATTTCTCCGAATCGGATTGCGATGTCTTCATTGGCCTCAAGCAATCGCTGTAGTTCGCGCAGCGCTCGGCTCGGAATCAGATATGACTGGCCAAACGTTAAAACATCTACTCCTGGAAGATTCTTGATCGCCATCCGATAACTGTCCGTGGCGGCCATACACAGACCAGTTTCTCCGGCGGACAACTGCACTGCGGTGAGGTGTTGTTTGGCTGGTTCCTTGCTTGCTGCCCCAACAACTTGGGCCAATGCATGACCCAACACGGCTGCTTTCATTGAGACGGGGTTTGCGGATGCTGGCACGTTTCGAGGGAAATCAATTGCGTTCATTACTGGCACGCTGAATTGTGCTTTGACACCTGTGATGTTGGCTGAATCTGCGCCGAGATCAAGAGTGACTTTTCCGCTTGGCAGTGAGCGCACAATGTCGTTGACAAGTGTTGCGCCAATTAGTCCGTCGCCGTTTCTTTCGCCGCCAACCGCGATGGTGAATTGCAAAGAGAGATCTAAATCAGTACTTGACAATGTGAGCACATCGTCTTGTAATACAAAGCGAATTCCGGCGAGCGCCGGTGATGCTGATCCCCGAGATGATGCGATTCGTGCCAAAGCCCCGAGTGCTTCGGAGAGCTCTGCTTGTTCGCTGCGAAATTTCATGGGTCTCTCGGTCTTTGTGGGTTATAAACAGTGGTGGGTGTCTAATGAATAATAACTGTAATAAGGGCTGTGGATTGTGGAAAAGGGGCTTAAAACCCTTGTGATTGATGAAAAATGGGTGTGCATGAAAAACCACAACAAACCACATCTACGACGCGTGTAATTTGCCTTAATGTGTACAACCGTGTGACAACAAGCACCCCTCCACAACAACTCCACAACAACAACCCCACGTTATGCACAGCGGTCTCGCCTAGGCCTTTAGCTTGGCAATAATGTCAGTGACCTGGTCGTACACCTGTTTGCGCTCGCGCATGAGGCGTTGTGTTTTGTCAACACCGTGAATGATTGTGGTGTGATCTCGACCACCAAACAACCGAGCAATCGCTGGGTAGCTCAACTCGGTAAGTTCGCGAAAAATGTACATTGCGCTTTGGCGGGCCGATACCAATGGGCGCTGGCGACTCTTGCCCTTCATCGCCTCAACAGAAAAGCCCATGTACAACGAAATTTCGGTCAAGAGCTCTTCATCGGTGCGGTGTTTTGGCGCCCGCACGGTGAGTAGGTCGGTGAGCTGGGTTTGGGCCATTGCGACAGTCGCTGGCTCGCGGGTGAGGTGTGCGTATGCAGCTACTCGAATGAGGGCACCTTCGAGCTCACGAATGTTGGACGTGATGTTGGACGCAATGAACTCCAGCACATCCGCCGGTAACGGGGTGTTGTCGCGTTCGGTCTTGTTGCGCAAAATCGCCAGACGGGTTTCCATGTCAGGCGGCTGGATGTCAGTGATGAGACCCCAGCGAAACCGGCCTCGCAGGCGATCTTCCAGCGTGGGGATGGCGTCAGGCACTCGGTCAGACGAGATGACAATCTGCTTATTCGCTCCGTGGAGGCTGTTGAAGGTGTGGAAAAACTCCTCCTGGAGTCCCTCTTTGCCTTCCATAAATTGAATGTCGTCAATCAACAAGACGTCGACGTCGCGGTAGCGACGCTTGAACGCTGTTGTCGTGTTGGTGCGAATGGCATCAACGTATTCATTCAAAAATGTTTCTGTTGAGACATAGCGAACTTCATGATGTGCGTAATGCGCATGCACATACCAACCGATTGCTTGCAAGAGATGTGTCTTGCCAAGACCTGCAGAGCCGTAAATAAAAAGTGGGTTGTATGAGCGACCAGGCGTTTCGGCAACGCGCAAAGCAGCAGCCAATGCGAACTGGTTTGAGGCCCCTTTAACGAACGTGTCAAAGGTGTAGCGCGGGTTGAGGCCAACGGCTAATCCCTTGCCCTGACTGGGCTTTTTGACGATTTCTGGACTCAATGCCGCACTGTCAACAGCCACTTGTGTCGAGGAATCATTTGTGCTGTCTTGGGATTCGCCAACCTCAACAACAAGGGCGCGATCGCTCTCGCCAATTTCATCAAGTGCATCTAAAACAAGTGGACGATAGCGAGAGATAATTCGGTCGCGGACGTGCGCATTAGGAACCTGCAAACGCAACGATGATTCGTCACTCGCAAGTGCAACAACATCATTGAATGTTGAGAACCACACGCCCTCAGAAACTTGTGCTTTTAAAAGTTGTTGCGTGGCGCTCCACACTGATTCATGATCGCTCACGGCGCCCCCTTCCCGTCCACAGCACTATCCACAGGGTGTGGATGGGCTCCCTACAATCGCTGTAGGAGTCACGACCATAACAGGCTGTGGACAACACTAAAAACTGAGAGCAAACTCCTTGTCCGTTGCCGACAAGATCTTGGACAACATTGATTGGCAGGTTGCCGACGGGCGTTTGTGTGCCGTAGCCTGACCCGACTGCTTCTCGCGTGGGTTTCCACTAGGAGCACAAAGAATTTGTCCACCATCGCCCCTCAGGGGGCCCAGTACAGGGATCCGCCATGAAGCGCACCTTTCAACCAAACAACCGCCGCAGATCCCGTAAGCACGGGTTCCGACATCGTATGAGCACCCGCGCAGGTCGTGCCATCCTCAAGTCGCGCCGTGCCAAGGGCCGTCACCGCCTGAGCGCTTGATCGGGCGCATTCAGAGCCGGAGCGCCTTCGTGCGAGTTCGTCACGAAGGAGTCCATATTCGTTCTGGGCCATTGTCTTGCACCATGCTTCTTGATTCTTCGTTAGCCCATCCCCACGTGGGGTATGCCCTTGGCAGACATGTGGGTGTCGCCGTCCGCCGCAATCGGCTCCGTCGCCAGTTGAGAGTGTTGCTCAAAACCCATGAAACCCTTCTACAGCCAGGGTTTTATGTTTTTGGAGCAAGCCCGCAAGCAACAAAAGCCACTGCTCAGCAGTTAGCCGCAGCAGTGCAAAACATCGCACAATCGTGTCGCTCGAAAGCGAGTCAGTCGTGACTCCGATGGCGCACCGGCTATCGCGAGCAATCGGGTGGTACCAGCAGGCTCGACAGGGTCGCCCGTCTCCGTGTCGCTTTTATCCGTCATGTTCGTCGTATGCCCTCGAGGCAATTGACCAACACGGAACCAAGCGCGGCCTGTGGCTCGCAGCGTGTCGATTGCTGCGGTGTCGGCCGTTTGGTAAATCCGGGTACGACCCAGTTCCTTTCGCCCATGAGCACAGTGTTTCGTGTTCAGTTCCAAGCGAGAGTCTCTAAGAAAGGCAAATTATGTTTCAAGCCGCAGCCTGGCTAGTCGCCACTTTTTTTGCATGGACAAGTAGTTATGCAATCGCAATCGCACTCGTTGCAGTTGCAATTATGTTGCTCATCACACCGCTCACATTGAAGAGCACCAAAGGCATGCTCGAGATGCAACGTCTGCAACCTGAGATGAAAAAACTGCAGAATCAGCACAAGGGTGATCGGCAAAAACTCAACGAAGAAATGATGAAGTTGTACCAAGAGCACAAGGTGAATCCGCTCGCTTCTTGCCTACCTTTGTTGGCTCAAATGCCCGTGTTTTTCATTATGTTTCGGGTGCTTCAAGGACTAACAAAGCAGTCTGGCGATGGATTTTTACCCCAATACATCTCTAAGACATCGGAGCTATACACATCGCTAAAGGGCTCATTCAAGATGAATTCTTTTGGCCTGGACTTGGCAGTTTCTCCGGCCAAGGCATTGTCTGACAACTTTGCTCACGGGTTGTGGTACGTGCTGTTAGTGGTGGCGATGGCGGGTCTGTTTTTGGTGCAGCAAAAAATGATTGCGAGTCGAGCAACGAGCCCGACAATGTCCGATACACAAGCAAAAATTATGCAATACATGCCAGTGGCATTTGCACTGTTTCAAGTATTTTTGCCGACGAGTTTGGTGATCTATTACATGACACAAGCGATCGTGCGCATTATTCAGCAGTACTACATCACTCGCCGATTTTATGGCCACGATGACTCCATCGGCCGACAGGCCCAAGCGGCGAGCACAACTGCTCGCGAGATGACTGATGACAGCGGCAAAAATGCCTCTAAGAACGATAAATCGACAAAAAAAGATCTCGACGGCCCAACTTCGGCGCCGATTGTGAGCAAGCGGGTGACACCGCCCAAGAACCGACCAACCCCGAGCGGACGGCCGAACCGGCCTACTCCCCCAGGTAAAAATCGCAGCGGCAACGTTCGGCGCGATAAATCTGGCGAATAATAGAACAGGACATAACGATGGAATGGGTAGAAACAACAGGAACATCAGTTGCAGAAGCAAAAAGCGTTGCACTTGATCAGTTAGGTATTGCAGAAGACGACGCTGAATTCGAAGTGGTCGAAGAACCAAAAGCAGGATTATTTGGCCGGACGCGAGGAGAAGCTCGCGTTCGCGCGCGAGTTCGACCAGCAATTATGCGCGGTAAGCCAGAGCGCAGACCACGGGCCAGCGCCGATAAGCGCAAAGAGTCGTCAGCCGGACGCACAAACGATGGGCCCAAAAAGGAGCGTTCAAGAAGTGCGTCGCCAAGTCGCACCCGCGAACGCCCAGCCGAACGCGACACAACAGATCGCCCGCCCGTTGACCCTGACAAAGTGGGCGAAGCAGCGGCAATTTTCTTGACCGGCATGATTGAATCCTTTGGCTATACGGGTTCCGTGGCTGTTAAGCGACAAGAAGAAGACATCGAAGTCACAGTTGACGGTGACGAGTTGGGCCTCATGGTTGGTCCTCGCGGAGCCACATTGCTGGCTATTCAGGATCTCACACGAGTGGTGAGTCAGCGTCGACTCGGCGATCAGGTCACGCGTTTGCGTATTGACATTGCCGGATACCGCGAACGTCGTCGCGAGGCATTGAGTCGCTTTGCGGCAAAAGTCGCCCAAGAGGTGAAGGAATCGGGTGAGGCACGCATGCTTGAGCCGATGATGTCAGCCGATCGCAAGATCGTGCATGATTCGTTGGCCGAGTTTGAGGGTGTCACAACTCGCTCACAGGGCGAAGATGCTCAACGCCGTGTGGTTGTTGAGCCCGCCATAGCCCCCTAAGGACTGACAGTCGTGACACAAGCACGGCGGACCCTTGCTGATGTTCTCGAAGAGGCACAACGTCTCGGAGTTCTCGGCGACCGCCCAATTGTCGATGTCATCGCCCATGCCCAGCAGTTTGTGCCTGCACTGGCAGGGGTGACAGGCAGAGTTGTCGACATTGGGACAGGGGCGGGGATTCCTGGGCTAGTCATCGCCCAAGCCCGTCCTGATCTTGTCCTGACCTTGGTCGATCGGCGTCAGACGCGAATTGATGCTTTGCAGCGGGGAGTCACTGCGCTGGGTTTGGACAACCACGTCACCGTTTTGTGCACGACGACCCAGGCGATGGCGCGTGAAACTGCGCACAAAGGTTCATACGGTGCTGTGGTCAGTCGGGGCTTTGGAAGCCCCGTTGATACCCTCGAGGCCGCTCGCCCACTATTGGTGGCTGGCGGCCTAGTAGTTGTGTCTGAGCCACCTACACCTCAGCGAGCAAGGTGGTCTCCCGAGGTGCTGAAGCGACTGGGATTCGCTGAACCCCAGTATTTACCGGGAATCGTTATGTTCCACGTGGAACATTAGGAACTGACAGATCCCCGGAACGGATGTTCTACGTGGAACAATCAGGTGGAACAACTGCGTGAAACAACTAGGTGGAATACTCTTGAATATCCCCAAGACCGCAAAATTGCACCTCTAGAATACTGAAGGTGCGAACGCGGTTCTGACGTGGAGCAAAAGGCAGGAGTATTGAATATGAGCGAAACAGCCATCATCATCGCTGTTGCCAACCAAAAAGGTGGCGTAGGCAAGACCACAACAGTGGTCAATCTTGGTGCTGCACTTGCCGAACGTGGGTTTCGAACACTTGTCGTGGACTTTGACCCCCAAGGCAATGCCTCCTCGGGCCTCAATGTGGACACGAGCCAGCTGGAATTAACAATGTCCAACGTGCTCCTAGGGACCGACCCGCTGGAGAACTGTATTGAGCCCACCGCCGAAAAGAATCTCTTTATCGCCCCGTCGGACATGGATCTAGCGGATGCGGCGATGTTGGTGGGGTCAAATCAGAAGTATGCGTTCCCCCAGACCCTGTTGCGGAGGTCAATTGACGCGGTTGCTGGTGATTTTGACTACATCTTGATTGACTGCCCTCCCACGCTTGGGCTACTCACCGTTAATGCTTTTGCCGCGGCTTCAACCATCTTGGCCCCTGTGCAATGTGAGTATTACGCCCTTGAGGGAGTGCGGGATTTACTCTCGATTGTTGAGCAGGTGCAGGCCAATATCAATCCATCGCTGGACGTGGGACACTTCTTGCTCACCATGCAGCAAGCAACCAAACTCTCCAAAGAAGTCGAGGCAGATCTTCGCAACACCTTTGGTAAGAAGGTTTTTACGACCGCAGTCCCCCGCAATGTTCGTCTGGCCGAGGCGCCAGCACATGGTAAATCAATTCTGAAATTTGACACCAATTCCCCCGGGGCTCAGGCCTATCGAAAAATTGCAAAGGAGTTAAGCCATGGTCGCACGCCGCGGATTAGGTAGGGGACTAGGGCATCTCATTCCCCAAGAGCCCAAAAATCAAACAACAGCAACACAGACGCCCTCGCCCGTGCTGGCTCCTGCGGGCGTATTGCCCGAATCAGCACTTCGAGAGGTGCCTGTCGGAAGCATCGAACCCAATCCTCACCAGCCCCGAGCCCATTTTGACGAGGCTGCGCTAGCCGAATTAGCCGCGTCTATCAAGGAGATTGGCGTTCTGCAGCCCCTTCTCGTGCGGCAAAAAGACGACAAAACATTTCAATTGATCGCCGGAGAACGCCGTTGGCGTGCCGCTCAACAAGCAGGTTTACGTGTTGTTCCGGTTGTTGTGCGCGAAGCAGACGAATTGGCGTCAGTGGAGCAGGCATTGGTTGAAAACCTGCATCGTGCCGATCTCACCGCGCTTGAAGAATCATCGGCGTATCAGCAACTTGTCGACGATTTTGGTTTGACGCACGAAAAAGTCGCAAAGCGAGTAGGCAAGGGGCGTTCAGCAATCACGAACTCACTTCGATTACTGACATTGCCCCCCATGGTGCAGGGATATTTAGCAGACGGTCGTCTCAGTGCGGGCCACGCCAAAGCGATTTTGGCGTTACCAGATCGTGCGTCGCAAGAACGCATTGCGATGTTGGCCGTCAAGGGTGGATGGTCTGTTCGCACAACTGAAGAAGCCGTGAAAGGTGATTCGGGTCGCATCGATACGGGGCGAGGTGCAG
>JAEMRC010000016.1:7309-23367 GCA_016463545.1 Ilumatobacteraceae bacterium | reverse complement strand
GTGCAGAGGGCAAGCCGCTCACCACGACAGCGCTGCGCCCACCGGGGCTGTTAGAACTCGAGAGATTGCTTGGAGAATTTTTATCAACGTCAGTTTCGGTGACGCAAAGCGGCAAAAGAGGCCGTATTGGCATTGAGTTTGCGGATTTCGAAGATCTGGAGCGGATCTATCGACGAATGATTGAGAATTCGCACGATTGAGATGCTGGAATAAATCTTTATTTAAGTTGTCCACAGCCTTGACAATAGTTGCAGAGTAGAAGCCTGTATCAAAGGATGAACTGTGGACAGCCTGTGGATAACTTTTTATTCTGATTCATCAACTGCGTCAAGGGGTCGTTCTAACCAACTCACAACAGCAGCAAGGATTGCATCTGCGGCTGCCTGCGAGCGTTGAAGCACAAGGTTTTGAGGTCCGAGCGAACACAGAACGGCCGGCATTTTTGTTTCTCGCAAGATCGGAATGCGCAAACCGTGCGCACGCGCTCGTACTTCAGGAAGTCGTTGATCCAGATGTTGAACGATGCGATTCGCCAGGCTTTGTCCGCCGACGCTTGTAAACGTGGGCACCTGATAAAAATAAATTGTGCATGATTCGTCAGGCGATGGCTCGACGCCGACATACACATCAGCCCCCCAGGTGTTTGCGGCTCGAGCTTGCTCGTTGGCATCGCCAGCAAGAGTGATTGCCAAAGGATGACTCAGGCGCAGCATTCGACCAACTGCATGTCCAATATGACTCATGGAGCCGAATTGGCCAGTCACGACGCGCCGATCAGTCCTATTTGCTTGGCTGACAAGCTCCTCGGCTTCGCGTACAGCAGAAATCCCGGCACCTGTTCCGCCATGGCCACCAACATCGCCAAGTGCTTTCACCACTTCTGGACCACAGATTTCGTTTTCAGTCAGGCCACAGTTTTGCTGAAATGCTTTTACGGAACGAGCAGTGCGAGGACCAAAAATGCCATCCACTCGGCCACAATCAAAACCCAGGCGCGACAACGAAGTTTGCAATTCAGCAATATCGTCTCCGCGCAAGTTGGGGGAGCGCAGATAGAGCAGTCGATCTCCGAGGTGCCACGACGCCTCATTAAGAAGCGACCATGTCAATTCATCACATTCACCAGTGGTTTTGAGCCCGTAGGCATCTTGAAATGCGATTAATGCAGCATGTGTGACGCGACAAAACTCAGATGCTTGCGCTGTCTGTGGTGCAAGAAAACCAGCAGTCGACAAATGTCGCTGCAAATCACGGATTGCTTCACCCCGTTGGCCGGGCGTTAGTGGGAAGACGGAAGAAATTCTGATAACTCCTGAAGAAGTCGCCCTTTTCCGAGCGCACCAACAAGTGTTTTTTGCAATTCGCCTTTATCAAACACCAATAATGTCGGAATACTCATCACGCCAAAACGTTGTGCGATGTCTCCGTGATCATCAACATTTAATTTTGCGATTGCAAGATGACCAACTTGCTCGACTGCGATATCAGCAAGCACTGGAGCAATTGCTTTGCACGGTGCGCACCATTCGGCCCAGAAATCAACCAAGATTGGAGTAGACGATGATTGCACTACCTCGTCAAATGTTGCGCTCGTGAGTGTGACAATTCCTTCGGCCATGATGGTCCCTTTCGTTCGCTCAAACTCTACCGACACCGCACCCGTTAGTCGTGTTCAGCCTCTAGCCAACGCTCGCAATCGATGGCGGCCATGCAACCCGAACCAGCCGCTGTAATGGCTTGGCGATAGGTGTGATCTTGCACGTCGCCGCAGGCAAAAACACCAGGAATATCGGTGTAACTCGACCCAGGCTTGGTGATCAGATAGCCAGAATCTTCCATGTGCAGGATTCCTTTAAAGAGGTCCGTATTTGGTCTGTGTCCGATGGCCACAAACACACCGGTGACATCGAGGGGACGAGACTCTTTCGTGATCGTGTCGACAAGTGTGGCCCCCGTGAGATGAGTTTCGCCGTGCAGCGCAGTGATTTGAGAGTTCCACACGATTTCAATTTTTTCATTAGCGATAGCACGGTCTTGCATGATGCGCGATGCGCGCAAAGCATCTCGACGCACGATGAGATAAACCTTCGAAGCAAACTTTGTAAGAAAAGTTGCTTCCTCAATCGCTGAATCACCACCACCAACAACAGCAATTTCTTGATTGCGGAAAAAGAATCCGTCACAAGTTGCACATGTTGAGAGACCATGTCCGATGAGGCTTTCTTCTTCTGGCAGCCCCAGCATGAGTGATTGAGCACCAGTGCTGACAATGATCGAATTGGCCGTGTATTCAGTATCGCGGATATATACACGGAAAGGCCGAGCACTAAAATCAACACGCGTGACTTTTTCCGTGATGAACTCGGTGCCAAAGCGTTCTGCCTGATCTCGAAAATTCGTCATTAGTTCTGGCCCCATGATGCCAGTCGGAAAACCGGGGAAGTTCTCGACTTCAGTGGTGAGCATGAGTTGGCCACCTGGTTGATCAGACGTGGAGGACAATTCTCCCTCGATCACCAACGGAGCAAGAGATGCGCGAGCCGCATAGATAGCGGCGGTCAGCCCCGCTGGGCCAGATCCAATAATAATGACGTTACGAGCAGTGCTCATGACGGGTTCCTTTCGTGTCGACGTTTCATGAGCACGATTCCTGCAATGAACAAGAGTGCACTCAAAATAAAATATGAAATCCAGACGCTTGCATCGTGGTTGACGACGGCATCAAGTGCGGATTGAAGACCGCGTGTGACAGCAATACAAAACAGCACAAAAAGACTGACAGCGCCAATGCCCACAAGCGTTCCAAAGACCACGACGCGCGCAGACTTCACTAAAGGTCGCGTGGTGTGGTCACGAATAAAAACCACAATGCGGTCAATAAAGTCGACGCTTCGCTGAGCCCAATTTGGGTCTGTCAGTGGGTTCGATGGCATGGGCAAAGCCTAACGCTGAGCCCCGCAACTACGGCGTTGTGCTTGAAATGTCAAGGCTTGCAATTTCGGTGCAATCAGCGATTCGCACAGCGAGCAATGAATTATTGGTATTCAAGAACAACGCAATATCAACGCCATTTACTGTGGCCGTAGAAAGATACGTGGCATTTTTCATAGTGGTAATGCATGCAGCGAGCGCTGGTGTTGGAGTACTCGTTGTACTCACAGCAGAGTTACGTGTGATCTGCTGGCCGGGTTGATCTGAGCCATTGCTTAACGCTCGACCGGCGAGTCCTCCTCCGGCGACAAGGACCACTGACGCTGCAGCAATACTCAGCCACTGTGGCGGGCGGCGGCGTGCAGTGGCTGTGAACGCACCGAGAGCCGCCGAAATATGTGCGTCGCGAACGGCGTCAGTAGCGCGCGGGACAGAGCGCAATGCATCGATCACAGCGCGCTCTTGGGCAAGGTCAGATGACTCTGGAGTGTCATCGATGGGAGTCGTCATAGAGAACCTTCTGTCATCATCTGGGCTAGTTGTTGTCGTCCCCGTGCAATTCGTGATTTCACAGTTCCCACGGGGATATCAAGAGTTCGTGCAATCTCTTCGTAGTCCATATCGGCGACGTGGCGCAACACAACGGGGATGCGAAAGTCTGGGTCGACCTGTTGCAGGGCGTCAGAGATCAAGAGTTGGTCATCAAGGTTGGCCATGTCGTCCATTGTGACGGATATGGCGCCCATTTTTTGGTCAGCAGGGTCCATTGGCAGGGGCCGACGACGGGTGCGACGCACTTCATCAAGAGATGCGTTGACGGCAATGCGGTACATCCAGGTCGTGATACTCGAGCGATTATCAAAGGCGTGAATCCCTCTGGCTATTGCGATGAGCGCATTTTGCGTGGCATCATCGGCGCCGCCACTGTCGATCACAATGCGATGACACACTGCTCGAATGGTGTCGTAATGCCGTCGCAATAGGATGTCAAGCGCACCAGTGTCGTTCTGGTGGGCCGCAGCTACAAGAGATCTATCGTCGCGATTGATGTGCCACATTAGCCAACGTCAGCAAGCAGTGCGACGGCAACGAGTTACGAGGCCGTGAACCCAATGTCTCGAATAACTCCTTTGAATGGGTTTGATGTACTGCACGATGGGCTCGAACCGATTTCTCGAAGCAGTAGCAAAATATAGGTTCCTGACGTTGACACATTGAGCGTGGCGACACCCTCTTGCGTGGCGTAGCCGTTCGTCACGCGTGGACCCCAGCCCTTGATGCTGTCCGGAATACCGGCATCAGATGCAAAGATCTCGGCGCTCCATGGTGCGCTACCCATGTCTACTGTCATTTGCCCTGCACTTGAGCGGGATAGTTGCAGCACAATTCCGAGGCCCCGTTTTGAACCAAAGTATTTGTCGCCGTAGCACACCGTGGTCCAGACAGTTTGAGGATTGTTATCCGAGAGTGCCCCGACCATTGCTTCGTTCTCTGATTTGTCATCACCATTGGGGTCGTAACTTTTGAGAGAAACAACAGTGACAGGAGAAGTATCAACAGGGGCAACCACGCCCGGTACTTCGGGCGTTTGTCCAGGAATGACAGGCGCCTTGGTATCGCGGAGCCCTCGCCATAAAAACACGACCATGACGGCGGCGATTGCCACCAAAATAATTGCGGGCGCCAAACTTCGCAGGGTTGACGAACGCCGCGGTGGCGGAAGTCCCTTGTTGACCGTGACGGGTTTCTTGGGGGTCGGATCACGCACTGGCTCGCGACGCGATTCTTGTTTTGGAGCGATGACTTGTGTTTGTTTTTGCCCCATCAGAGGGTCTCGCCCAACACCTGGACTTGGACCAGTTCGACCGTTGCCTAGGCCCACTGCTGGCGTCTGTGCATCGGGTGAGCCAGCCAAACTTGCCTGCAGTGCCATTGCTACATCGGCGCCGTTTTCGTATCGATGCTCTGGTCTGCGTTGCAACATCTTATGAATGACTGCAGTCAACGCAAAAGGCACATGAGGACACAGTGTATTGAGCGGTGTTGGGTCACGCTGGAGACGACCAATTGCAATCGCTTGATCATTGGCGCCGTTGAACGGGACATCACCAGAAAGGCATTCATACAGCACAAGGCCAAGCGAGTAAATATCTGCGCGGCCAGTGAGCGATCGTCCCTGCACTAATTCTGGCGATAAATATTTTGCAGTTCCCATCATGATGTTGTCGTTGGTGAGATCTGGGACCTCTACAGTTGACCCGTCCTCATCAGTGTCTTTTGCAATACCAAAGTCCGCCAACAAGATGCTGCCATCAGCATCAATCATGATATTGCCAGGCTTAATATCTCGATGAACAATGTTGTTGTCGTGTGTATGTTTCAGCGCAAACGCAATTGACCGACCGATGTGCACTGTTAGTTCAGGAGAGAGTGCACCGTTGCTTGAAGGATTGCGCACACGATTTTCATCGAGAGTCTCGCGCAAACTTTTTCCTGCCAAATATTTCATCACAACATAAAGGCGGTGGTTTTCTTCGACGATGTCGTAGATCATCACAATGTTGGGATGTGCAAGTTTTGCAAGTGCGTGGGCTTCGCGTCGAAATCTTTCGGCAACGACAGGATCATCAACTGTGTGGCTGCGCAAAAGTTTGATCGCAACTAGACGATTAAGTTGTTGGTCAAAAGCGAGCCACACCTCGGCCATGCCGCCATGCGCAAGAGATCTTTGCAACTCGTATCGGTTACCGATCAAGGTCTGGGGTTCAAGTGGTGCAACCATTCGTGTTGCAAACGCTAGTTGGGCAACTAGGCGCGAACGCGGAATGCCACTCCAATTGTTCCGCTGCCTGCATGACTGCCGATCACGGGACCGATATCGCCAACAACAATTTCGCCGTCGTAAACCTCTCGCAATGACGCTGTAAATGCATCGACGTCATCGCATTGAGCGTGTAAGACAGCGAGACTTTCAATGGGCTCGGAATTTTTGACAGTATCGCGCAAGAAATTCAGAGCCTTCGTGCGAGTGCGTTGGCGTCCGCCTTCTTCGACAAGACCATTTCGCACTTCAATAATGGGCTTAATTGAGAGCACGCTCGCCATGAGAGCTTTTGCTCCACCAATGCGCCCACCTTTTTTCAGATTGTCAAGTGTGTCAAGGGCGCCAAAGACCCGAGTGCGCGGAATGATGTCGTTGGCATGGGCCACGATGTCATTGAGCGACCCGCCTGCGTGGGCGCGTTGAGCGCATGAGACCGCAATGAGTCCAAGCCCTAACGAGACTGTGCGACTATCAATCACGACAATTGGTATTTCTGAAGTAGTGACGCTTTTGGCCGCCAATTCTGCACTTTGCATCGTTGCCGACAGTGAAGATGACAGGGTGACGACCACGATGCCAGTGGCTCCCTCGGCAATGAGACGTCGATAGGTGGTTTCAAATTGTCCAGGAGACGGGGCAGTTGTTTCGGGCAATACGGGCGATGCTCCACATTGCCTCCAGAACTCTTGGGGTGGGATTGTTGTGCTATCAACAAAATCTCCATCACCAAAGCGAACGCTCAAGGCAACAACGCAAATACCCCATTGGGCGACCAAGTCAAGGGGTAGGTCAGAAGAACTATCAGTCACAATGCGAATGCTCATGTCACAAAACCGTAGTCGTTGGTGGTGGGGTCTTGGTTCGTCGAGCGGATCGCCATGACAGGGCCCACCAGAGCAGCAAGCCAATCAGCATGACGAGGCTGATGGGTTGTCCAAGTCCAGCCAAAAGATTCACCCGAGCCGTCAAAAGCGTTGGTGGCGTCAACTGAAATTTTCCGTCAGGTGTGGTGAGGCGCAAGGTGATGGTCGAAACGCCTTTTGACCGCACAACAGTTCTAACTACGACCTCTGTGGTGCTCTGGGCTGCAAGCACGATCACTGGGGGTTCGTCAGGAAATTTTAGTTTCGGGCTACTGAGAACAACTCGCACGGTTAGTGGTGATGTCGACTTGTTTCTTAGTTGAAGGCGAATATCTGCTTCTGTGCTTCCCAGCGTAAATTTATTTTTGCTGGGACGGCTCACCGCCGAGGTCACTTCTCGCTGTGATGTTCGAAGGCCTGAGATGTAGGGGTTACTTGCTTTGACGGTTGTCGCAGAAATCGCCGAAATGTAGTTGTCCCACAGTTGGATCCGAGGGTCGGCGGCGTCCAGCATCGTGATCAGCGATGTTTGTTCGGCGATGAGTTCATCGAGTGCAGATAATTTGGATGAGCGAGGCAAAACCTTTGAAGAAAAACCAACAGAGGGTGTCGTTGCAAGTGGAGCAGCCCGAGTGGATAAATCACTCAAGGTGATTCCGGGGACAGAGCCAAGCGCGGCGGCAAGGGTGGCGACTGTTCGTTGATCTGGAGCCACACCAGTTGTTGTCGCAAGAACAAGCGCAAGGTCTTGCACGGGTGTTGCGTTGTCTAAAAGGTCACGTCTCGCCGCAAGTACCTCTGCGGCAACCAATATCCCTATGCGTACTGGATTGGCGGCGGACCCATCAAGCAAAGTGCTGATGGCAGAGTCTGCACGACGCACGGAGAAAAGCGAGTTATCTGGTAACTCACTGTGCGCGATCGTCGCGGTCGCGCGCATGTTCAAGGCGCTGTCTTGTGTTTGGGCCAACAATAAAACTGAGTCAATGCCCAGGGAACCAAGCAGTGCGGCACCGCTGCGGGTGATCGCGTGATGAGCAATCCAGAGTGTGTTAGTGCTGGCAACAGAAGGGATCATTTTTTGCAATTCATCAACGCCCCGTTTCTGTTGCCTTTCAAAAAGGGCACCTTGCTTGTTGACAGCAGAAAGAGACGGATTCATCGGAACATACGTATTCGCGATGATTGTGCGTTTTGCGAATGCGGTTTGTAGGTCAGCCAAGAGCGTCGCATCGCCAGAATCGTCTGACAATGCCAGAGAGGCAAGAGTTTCTGGCTGGATTGAAATCGCCAAGGGCGCCTGAAACGAATTCATGATCTCCAGTAAACGCTGCATTGCAGAACGCGTTTCTTTAGACACAAGAGTCGTGCCATCTGGCTGAAGAGAAGGCGGCGACTGCTCTGCAATGACCAATGATGTTGCAAGGCTTTGAGATGTGTCGGCAGGATCGACTCTGGCAATAAAGGTGAGCGTTGATGCAAGAGTCTGTGAAGAGCCTCGCGCAGTGATGCTGACAGGAAAAACGCCGTATGCCTTGAGATCAAGACCCGCTGTTGCCGCTTGTCCGGGAGACAACAGTATTGGCAACACCAAATCATCACCTCGAGTCAAAAGCGCGGACGTGTTGTATGTGACAGTGTCGATCATTTTTGGAGTAAGACCACCCTGCGAAATTGCTTGCAGTGAATCCCGCGAGTTGACACGGCGATGAAGACTGATATCGATTGTCGTGGCACTCGCGGCCTCTGGGGGCAATGTAATGACGAACTCACTTGAGGCAAAACTAACGACTGCAAAAGGCTGACTGACAATCAAGATTGTGTTTGTAAAGTCGTCTTTTGCAGATGATTTTTGGTTGTTAAACGGCATCACAACTAAAGACGCAATAGCAAAAACGAGTGCACCAAAACGCTTCATGCTGCTTGCTCAGACGTTGTGCGTTCCAGCACATTGAGTTGGTAGGGCATTACTTGAAATCCAAACTTTTTATATAAACCCAGTGCTGGTGCATTGCTTGTCTCGGTATTAACCACCACATGCTCACAGTCTTGTCGTTCAAGCCAGCGCAGTCCGTGAGCAAGCAGCAGGCTGCCAAGACCCGTATGCCACAAGTGTGGTTGCACTGCCAGCCGTTGCACAAACCCAGCCGCCCCCGTGTGAGCCACAACAATGAACCCCTCGCATGTGCCATTCCCAACAGAAAAGAGACGCGATCGTTGAGTGGCCAGCAGGGCGTCTCGAAGTGATGTGGCATCCAGCGCCCAGAGTGGTCCAAATGCAGCAGCATCGGTGTTCAGGATTTTTGTTCGTGTGCTTTCTTTGAGGCGTCCACCAAAATGACGCATTGTGCGTAGATGCAGATCTGAGACTCGCGTAGGGGCGATCTGTAACGGCGTCATTGCTCGCAACAAAGAGAGTTCTTGACACACCTCAAATCCAGCATCTTGTAAAACGCGTTGCATTGACGGAGCAACGGCACTCGTGCGGATATGGCTGTAGCCGCGTTGTGCAACCTCAGGAAGCCATGTGGATACGACGTCGCATGACGGAAGCGATCGACTGTCATCGTGGGCACCGGTCATGACTAAAAATGCCGTAGCGGGATCCCCTGGCCAACTGCGCAGGCTCACCGTGATGGAGCCGTTCCACAACACATGACTAGGTTTTTGAGACGCTCCCCCAGGGTTCACCGTTTCTGCCACGCAATGACCGTAGCGTTAGGTCTGCCATGTCCATCATCCCACCACGCTTTGCCCCTGTTTTTGAAGAAATGGCACCGGTTGCGCAACGCTTTCGAGACGCAGGTCACCGTCTGTATCTCGTGGGCGGAACCGTGCGCGACCTGTTGATGTCGTCAGATTCACTCAGCAATTCTGCAACGATGGATTTTGACGCCACCACAACGGCTACACCTGCCGAGATTAAGACTTTGATTGCTGGATTAGCCGATGCTGTCTGGACACAAGGCGAGCGTTTTGGCACAATCGGCATGAAGATCGGCGACCGTGCCTATGAAATCACCACGCATCGTGCCGAAGCGTATTCGCCTGATTCACGCAAGCCCGATGTCGCCTTTGGTGACAGCATCGAAACAGATCTTTCACGACGTGATTTCACAATTAACGCAATGGCTCTCGAACTGACGAGTGACGCTCCAGAACTTGTCGATCCTTTTGGGGGCATGGCAGACCTTGTCGGCCGTGTTTTGCGAACTCCACTCTCACCAGAAGAAAGTTTTAACGACGATCCATTGCGCATGATGCGTGCCGCACGGTTTATCTCCCAACTCAAGGTCACTCCCGATGATGCGCTTGTTGCTGCAGTTCGGGCGATGGCATCTCGTCTCGAGATTGTGTCGATGGAGCGCATTCATCACGAACTAGACAAGCTATTAGTCACAGATTCACCAACCGCTGGGCTGTGGTTTTTGATGGACACTGGCTTGGCAGAAATATTTTTTCCAGAATTGCCAGCGATGCGCTTAGAACAAGATCCAATCCATCGACACAAGGATGTTCTCACGCATACATTTGCAGTGGTAGAAAATGTTCGGCCGGATGCATCTCCAACATTTGATTTTCGTTTGACACGACTTGCTGCGTTGTTTCATGACATCGGCAAACCTCGCACTCGCGCCGTGAAAGACGGCAAAGGCGTGACGTTTCATCACCACGAAGTCGTCGGAGCTCGAATGTCTCGCGATCGTTTACGGGCACTGAAGTATTCCAACGAAGATGTCACCGCCATCACAGAGTTAGTTGCGCTGCACTTGCGGTTCCATACATATCAAATGGGCTGGACAGATAGCGCAGTGCGCCGTTACGTGCGTGATGCCGGAAGTCTGTTGGCAGAACTGAATGTCTTGACACGTTGTGATTGCACAACGCGCAACGAGCGCAAAGCACGAGTGTTATCTGAACGAATGGACGAACTCGAGGCCCGCATTGCAGTGCTGTCTGCTCAAGAAGAACTCGCGATGTTGCGTCCAGAGCTAGACGGTCTGCAGGTCATCGAGATTTTAAATGTGCCGGCTGGACGAATTGTGGGTGCAGCACTCGACCATCTCATGGAAATTCGACTCGAAGAGGGAGTTCTTGGGGATCACGAAATTCGGTTGCGACTTATTGACTGGTGGGAAAAAAATAAAAACGATGCTGCGTCGATGAAAGGGTCATCGCGCCCGCGCCGTTAAGACCCCAATTTTCGGGCGCGCAACAACAATGCAGTTGGTGCGATTGCCCGTGGTCGACGCACAGAAGACAACTCATACATTGTGTCGATCGCAAAGTTTGCTCGTTGTAAGGCCATCACAAGCTCGCCAATAGCAGGAGATCTTGATCCGTATTGGCGTTGCGCTGTTGGATTTTCGCCATCAAAGATTGCGGCGGCTGGATGCTCCGAACAAAAAACAAAACCGGCTTCTGGTTTTAAGATGCGATGCACTTGACGAAAGAGTCGTGAATAGTCGTCATCGCGGCCCAAGGCGTATACGCATAACGCCAAATCGAGCGACGAACTCATTGCGAATCCAAGGTCGGCAATATCGCCAGTATGAAATTCAACTGCAACCCCTGCAACATCTGCGGCTCGGCGCGCAGCGGTAATTGAGTCAGCAGACGGATCAACAGCGATAGAACGGGCGCCGTGCTGAGCGAGTGCGATGCAATTAGGGACTGCCCCAAAGAGACCTAGTTCAATTGTGCGCTTTGCTCGGATATCGCCGCAGAGCCGTAACTGACCATCAGTGCTGACATCTGCGCCGTACGAAACGTCATGAATAGATGAATTTGTGCCGTGTGTATCGGACATGGGTCAAGTCTATGACTATTGTCCGTACCAATGAGTTTTTCCGCCGACATGCTGACCGGAACATCGGGTGTTGTTGATCATCGTCTTGAACGTCGCGCGGTTATTAACGAATACAAACGCGGACGCATCTCTCGAGATTCTGTCTGCGATGCCAACTCTGAATTAATCCGTGCGGCGCGCAATCTTGGCGAGCCAACATCGGTGCGTTGTCCGATCTGTGAAGAAGTCAATGTTGTCTTGTTGACATACGTATTTGGTCACGGACTTCCTAAACATGGGCGTTGCGTGACAGAGCGCAAAGAGGTGGAGCAGTTGCAACGTACCGACCACGACTACGCGGCGTATGTGGTGGAGGCCTGCCCCGGCTGTTCTTGGCACCATCTATTGCGGGTGCTCCCCATTGCTGGCCGGCGTCGGCGGTCTGCTGCCCAATAGGCACCATAAACAACAGCGTTTCCAAGGACGCCAAGCGATTCCCACATTGATTCCGATGGAAACGCTACGAACAACACCCCCGTGTGGCGAGTCCATGATTGCCCGATACGCTTCAGGGGTCATATTCACCCTGCCCCCTAGGGGGCTCCAAGAGCATTTGCGACTTGGAACCGAAGGGAGCTAACACGTTATGCGTGCCTACGAACTAATGGTCATTATCAGCGGCGATCTCGATGAGAACACCGCTCATGGTTGGCTTAAAAACATTTCTGCGTCTGTTACCGCTGCGGGCGGAACAGTGCATGGCAATCCTGATTGGTGGGGCAAGCGCCGTCTTGCCTATTTGATCAACAAGAAGTCCGATGGCTTCTACGCCGTCTTCAATGTCTTGGCTCCTGGTGGAGCACTTGACGAGATGGAGCGCGGATTGCGTATTTCCGAAGACATTATTCGACACAAGCTGATGCGTCTCCCAGACCACGAAGCACAACGTCGCGGAATGCTCGCAGCGGCCTAGTCCGCTCTATTGGTTTTTCAACCCTGGCACACGTAGTCGTCACACTGTTACGACACAGCAAAGAAGGACAAAAAAATGGCAGATAACAACATCACACTCGTCGGAAACCTCACCAGGGATCCCGAACTACGTTTCACCGCCACGGGTCGTGGCGTCGCCTCGTTTGGCATTGCCGTCGGTCGTCGCTATCAGGTCAACGGCGAATGGAAAGAAGACACTTCGTATTTCAATGTCACAGCGTGGGGTCAACTGGGAGAAAACGCTTCAGCAACTCTCAGCAAAGGCATGCGTTGTGTGGTGAGTGGTCGGCTCGAACAACGCGAGTACAACAACCGTGAGGGCGAAAAGCGCTCCGCAATCGAAGTTGTGGCCGACGAAATCGGACCGAGCCTCAAGTGGGCAACCGCTCAAGTAGAGCGCAATCCACGTGATGCGAATGCTCAAGGTGGCGGTGCGAGCAATCGTGGTCAAGGCGGTCAAACTGCCGGCGGCGACGAAAACCCGTTCGGCGGCGAAGAAGAACCGTTCTAAATATTCATAATTTTTCCTTCACACAAAGGCAAGTAACACCATGGTAAGTAAGACAAACAAAATTCGTAATGCGAAGATGAAAATTCGCAAGTTCAAGAAGAAGGCCAACCCCTTCAAGATTGACAAGGTTCCCTACATTGACTACAAGGACATCACCTTGTTGCAAAAGTTCATGTCGGACCGCTCCAAGATTCGTGGACGGCACATGAGCGGAACCAACGTTCAAGAGCAACGCGACCTCGCTAATGCCATCAAGAACGCCCGCGAAATGGCTCTTTTGCCTTATACCAAGCGAGTTTCCAGTGTTAAGGCTCCTCGTTCTGGCGAAGGTCGTGGCCGTGACGGTGACCGTCGTGGCGTCGAAGAAGCCTTGCTCCAACTCGATGACGCTTCAATTGCTTCAAGCACAGTGTTCGCCGATGACAACATCTCCATCGAGGCAACCGATGTCGCCACACCGACAGCGGTCGTCGAAGCAGAAACAGTAGAGGCCTGATCATGAAAGTTATTCTTCGAGAAGACATTGCCGGCGTCGGACGTCGTGGCGACATCCTCACAGTTGCCGACGGCTACGCCCGAAATTTCCTCTTGCCTCTCGGCAAGGGATTAGTGGCCACCGACGGTGCAATTAGCCAAGCAGCCGCTATGCGCAAAGCCCGTGACCTGCGTGAAGCAGCAGATCGTGGCGCTGCTCAAACTATTGCGACTGAACTCGCCAGCAAGACAATCATCATCAAGGCTAAATCTGGTGCCGAGGGTCGTTTGTTTGGCTCTGTCACAACCGCAGACATTGCGTCAGCCCTTGCAGCACAGATCAATCTCACTATTGACCGCAAAAAAATCGTGACCAAGCCCATTCGCACCACCGGTGCGCATTCGGCAAAAGTGCGTCTTCATGCCGATGTCGAATGTGCTGTCACGCTCAGCGTGATACCTGGTTAATTTCGAGTTATCCACAGTTGTCCACAGGATGCCACCGCTGTCCACAACGGTATCCACAGTGAAATCGCAGGCTTATCCCCTAGCGATACACAGGCATTTGCAGGCATAGTAAGAGCCTTCATGGCAAACAATCCTGCTTCCGACAACAACGTTCGTCGTATCACGCCGTTACAACGTGTGCCTCCGCATAATCTCGATGCCGAAGCATCGCTATTGGGTGCGATGTTTTTGTCAGAAGAGGCGATCAGTCTCACAGTTGAGCGACAACTACGCGCTGAAGATTTTTATAAACCAGCGCATCAATCGATTTACGAAGCGATGCGTTCGTTGGTTGGTTCGGCTCAAGCGGTTGACCCCATCACTGTTGGCGACGAATTGCGTCGTTCTAAAATGCTTGACGAACTCGGCGGTATGGATTATTTGCTGGAGCTTCAAAACTCAACACCCTCGGTCACGAGCGCTGATCGTTACATCAAGATCGTGCGCGACACTGCTCGCTTGCGGCGATTGATTCAGACCGCAACACAAATCGCGGACATCGGATACGGCGAACCCGACGATGTGATTAAAGCAATTGATGACGCTGAACAAATGGTTTTTGATATTGCCGAAGAAGACGTTTCCGATTCGTTGCGCAAACTCAATGTTCTCACTCAAGAAGTGTCAGATATCTTGCAGGAGCGCTATGACAAGAAGCAAAGTATCTCCGGAGTCGCGACGGGCTTTTACGAACTCGACAACCTGCTTTCGGGACTACAGCCCGGAACTCTCAATATCGTTGGGGCGCGTCCTGCGATGGGAAAGAGCGCGTTCGCACTTGCAATCGCAGTGAATGTGGCCAAAAAAACTCGTCAACCAGTGGTCTTTTTCTCATTAGAAATGAGCGCGACCGAACTCACGCAACGAATTTTATCTGCAGAGTCCCAGGTGGACTCAGACCGTTTGCGTTCGGGCCGTTTGACGGCGCTTGATTGGACAAAAATTAGCGAAGCGATTGGGCGGCTTGATGTGCCGTTGTATATCGACGACAACTCTGGAATTAGCGTGACGCAGATTCGCCAAAAAATTCGCCGTATTGTGCAACGTGACGCAGCACCAGCACTCATCGTCATTGACTATTTGCAATTGATGGGCGGCAGTAATAGCGGAGAAAGTCGCCAACTAGAGGTCAGCGAAATCAGCCGTAAATTAAAGCTGCTTGCACGTGAATTTAATATCCCTGTCATTGCACTGAGCCAATTAAGTCGCGGGCTCGAACAACGAACAGAAAAACGACCACAACTATCAGACTTGCGCGAATCAGGTGCTCTCGAGCAGGACGCTGACGTTGTTATGTTCATTTATCGCGATGAACTCGTTAACCCTCCAACGGACGAAACACGTGGTTGGGCTGAAATCATCGTCGGCAAACACCGTTCAGGGCCAACGGGTATCAAGAAACTGCTCTTCTTGGGACACCTCACAACATTTGCCAACCCCGCTCGCGGCGAGGTGTAGTTACACGGTTGCAGAAATTTTGGTCGATGGCCAGATCGTAAGTTTGGCGTCTTTGTCTGTGGCGGGAGCATCCTGCATCATCAACTCGTAGGCGTAACGTTTTTCGTCTTCTGCGAACTCGCGCAATGTATGGCAGAACTCGACCGTATTGCCATCGGGGTCAGAGGTGTAAATGCTGATGCAGAACTCGTGATCAACCTCAGCGACCGTATGACCACCTGCGCACCACACTGCGCGTCGCTCGTCTAAAAACTCACGTGTTGGTGCGTCGTATGCGAAATGGTTCACCCACGCAGGCAGGCCTGCCGTGGCATTGAGATTGGTGGGGTAGTTGGCTCCGATTGTTTTGTCGTGCAGTTCCCAAAAAGCGATCATGCCATCTGACCCGGTGTCATAAAAATAATGTCGTGACCAACCATCAGACCCGGGAACAGGGGCGACAACGGTCTTGACAAGAGAGAAACCCATCAGGTCTGTGTAGAAGCGATGGGTAGCAGCTGTGTCGTGTGTGGCAAGTGCAACGTGATGAAACCCCATCTGCCTGAGTGTAGCGATAAGTATGTAGGGGTGTTCTTAGGCGAAGATCTTTTGGCGTGGATGGTGCTGGCGTTGGGTGGCGCATTGGCGATTGGCAACCTATTGGCAGTGTTGCGACCACCTGCATCGGCCCATGATGACGGGGACCTTGAAAAAGCACCAATTGCTCGA
>JAEMRC010000016.1:0-7299 GCA_016463545.1 Ilumatobacteraceae bacterium | reverse complement strand
GAACTGTGCTGATGATTGTGGTCGGAAGCCTTGCGTCGATATGGGCAATTGCAAGTTTGCTTGCGGGCTAACGGGGCACGGCGTGTTCGAGCAAATCTAAAAGTCGCGGAGCAACCCATGTGGGGCCGTCTCCTTCAAAATGCCCTCCATCGCGAGGTCGCAATGTCACGCCACCCACCTGTGCGGGGCAAGGCGTATAGGGGCACACGATTGATGCAAGGTCGACGATGGCTGCTTGAGTTGGATGCGCTGCAACATAGTTCCGATAAATGTTGTTGAGGTTTTCTTCAAGTGTGTCAATAAGTGGATCAGAAAAATGCAACGAATTCTCGTTGGCGCGTGGAGAGTTTGTGACCAAATAGACCATCGCACCGTTCGCAGTGATGGTAGATATTTGTTCCTCAAGACGCTCAAGAATATGTTGGCGAAATTCAGGTGTTGCTGGCTGGTACAAGACCCCGTTATAAAAGCGTGGGCCTGCTTCCCACGAACTCAACCAGACAATCGTGTTGGGAGCGCTATTAATGACAGCCTTTTTCATATATTCAGGCGTGAGGTCTGAGCATAATTGTGACCAAGAAAAAAGTTTGCCTTCACTAGTGGCGGGCGCGCCAATAAGCACGCCACACCCCGGACGAGTACGGGCTATAAATTTCAGGCCACGCTTTTTGGCTTCGATGTTGAGAGCAGTTTGTAATGACGCAGCAACGGAATCGCCGATGAAAACCGTTCGACCAAGTGCGCGCCATGATGGCATAGATGAAACGGGCCTCACGACTGTGGCCACAGTGCTCGATGACGGCACAGAATCAAGATCAAAATCACCAACAGCCAACACGTCACTTTGTGGTGCTGTCAAATAATCAGGCGGGGCTTTTGCTCCAGTTGTTGCAGCAATGCTTAACCCGGCAACAACGATGACTGAAGTGGCAGCAAAAGCAAGTCCACGCTGCCGAGTCAAGACCCCCCACCGAGTGCGGAATCTAATGGGTGATTCGATGAAATGAAATGAAATCGCAGAACAAGCAAATGTGACGAGAAGTTGTGCAACGCGAAGCGGTACGCCGTTCAATGATGTGCGCGAGTCTGAAATAGCAATCTGTACTGGCCAATGCCACAAATACAATCCGTATGAAATTCGGCCAACGTAGCGCAACCCTCCTGACGCAAGAAGTCGATGCAGAATGCCATGTGTGGTGCGAGTAGATGCAAGAACTCCGACACCCGCAATGAGTGCGAAAGCTAAAAATCCGCCATGGTAAAGAAACGATTCTTGATCATCGACGAATAAAAATGCCGCTGCAATCGTAATCGCAGAAACGGTCAGTACTTGTGAGGCAGCAGTTGGCGACCACGCCTTGGGGTGGCGAACCGCTAACACGGCAAGGCCTGCACCGACGAGTAACTGTGCAGCACGTGTGTCGGTTCCGTAATACGACCGAGATGGGTCGGCTTGTGAATACAACACAGACATCAAAACCGCTGACGCTGCTCCGGCCACTACGCAAAACGCCAGCAACCCGCGTTCGCCGAGTTTTGTTTTACGCAGAATCAGCCAAACAATGAGCGGCCACACCACGTAGAACTGTTCTTCAATCGCGAGTGACCAAGCGTGCCGCAGAGGCGAGGCTTCGCTAAAGAGATCAAAATATGATTGACCAGAGGCGATGAAGCGCCAGTTGGCGACATACCCGAGGGTGGCCATGAGATCCATTCGCAACGAGCGCAGTTGAATTGCTTCTACTTGAGACCATGACCAAAGAGAGACCGTTGCCAATACGAGCAAGGATGCAGGCATGAGTCGTCGAAATCGGCGCACCCAAAAGGCCCTGAAGTTGATGTTGTCTGAGTTGCGGTGCTCATTCACGAGGAGCGACGTAATCAAAAAACCAGACAGAACAAAAAACAAATCAACGCCCAAGAACCCTCCACTCAAATGGAGCATGTCGTAGTGATAGCCGATGACAGCTAGTACCGCGACTCCTCTGAGACCATCAAGGGCGGGGATGTGTTGAGCCTTCACGAGAGCGGGTGACGGGAATCGAACCCGCGTTCTCAGCTTGGGAAGCTGATGTTCTGCCTCTGAACTACACCCGCAGATTGCTGTGCCTTAGATTATCAGCGCTGCGTTGACTATGGTTTTGAGGTGATCTTGTCCGACCGAAGCATTCGCGAGCAACTAACAGCAGGGCGAATCGTCATTGACCCCTTTGATGAGTCCTGTATTCAGCCGTCATCCATTGACGTCAAGGTCAGCAATCTATTTCGAGTATTTCGCAACCATACAGCCAGCGTTATCGATGTAAAAAAAGACATGACATCAATGACTGAGTTAGTTGAAATCGCCGATGGCGATGCATTCATGTTGCATCCCGGTGAATTTGCATTGGGCAGCACGCTTGAGCGAATAGCTGTACCGGACGATCTTGTGGCGCGCGTCGAAGGAAAAAGCTCGCTTGGTCGACTCGGTTTGTTGATTCACTCAACGGC
The DNA here is from genome assembly GCA_016463545.1 of Ilumatobacteraceae bacterium. Taxonomy (GTDB): domain Bacteria; phylum Actinomycetota; class Acidimicrobiia; order Acidimicrobiales; family Ilumatobacteraceae; genus UBA2093. The sequence continues at coordinate 4,809 of JAEMRC010000016.1, read as the reverse complement.
CGGTTTCATCGATGCTGGTTTTGACGGGCACATCACGCTTGAGTTATCCAATGTGGCAAACCTGCCCATCACGCTGTATCCAAATATGAAAATCGGTCAAGTGAGTTTCATGATGATGACCACGCCCGCTGATCAGCCATATGGCAAAGGCGCGCGCGGATCAAAATATCAAGGACAACGCGGTCCGACTCCAAGTCGATACTTTGAAAACTTTAAGTAGTTATTTATTCGCCAGCAGTGACAACTGGCGATTGTTGCTCACGAAATAGTCGCTCACCGTTTTCGAGCGCATCCAGAACATGGATGGCAATGTCTGCGACTTTGACGTCGCTTTCTTCTTTGCCTGCTGCTTTTACGCCATCGTCCATCATGATGTAGCAAAACGGACATGCCGTTGCCACACGTGTGGCGCCAGTGCTGATCGCTTCTTGTGCGCGCTCATCATTGACCTTGGTTCCGATACTTTCTTCCATCCACATCCGCGCACCGCCAGCACCGCAGCACATTCCCTTTGTGCCGTTGCGCGGCATCTCAATGATTTGCAAGCCCTTGATTGAGCCAACCACTTTTCGTGGGGCGATATAGATGTCGTTGTGTCGACCCAAGTAGCACGAGTCGTGATACGTGATGCGGTCATCTAATGAAGCGTTGCGCATGTCAAGTTGTCCGCTATCAATGAGTTGTTCTAACAACTGACTGTGATGAATGACTTCGTAGTTGCCGCCAAGCTGCGGATATTCATTGGCCAAAGTGTTGAAGCAATGTGGGCATTGTGTGATGATCTTGCGAACGCCCATGCCGTTGAGCATTTCAACGTTAGGCATTGCCAACATCTGAAACAGATACTCATTACCGCTTCGGCGGGCACTGTCGCCCGTGCACATTTCGCTTGGTCCAAGAATTGCGACATCGATGCCAGCACGCTTCAACAACTTTGCCATTGACTGCGTTACTTTTTTATTTTTGTCATCGAAACTTCCGGCACAACCAACCCAGTAGAGGTATTCGTGATTGAACGCGGAGCCGGGATCGATGATGTCTACGTCAAGGTCTTTGGCCCAGTCGCCACGCTCGCCTTGGTTCATTCCCCAGGGGTTTCCTTGGTTTTCCATTGCTCGAAATGCATTACCAAGTTCTGCCGGAAAATCACTTTCCATCAAAGTCAGATAACGACGCATGTCAAGGATCTTGTCCAGAATCTCAATGTTGACAGGACAGATTTCGTCGCATGCTTTGCAACTCGTGCAGGCCCACACTTCTTCGGATGTAATGCGCTCAAAGACTGAGTTGGAGCCGATTGTGATGTCGGCGTCGGTGCCGATGGGTGGCGACACTTTGCCGCCTGGTGCGTGAGCAGCGGTGGCCGCCATGACTTCACCAACTTTGAGAACAATTTCGCGCGGGTCAAGAGACTTGCCAGTTGCATGCGCTGGGCACACACTTGTGCACCGACCACACATCGTGCATGCATCTGTATCGAGAAGTTGTTTCCAAGTAAAATCTTCTACTACTGATGCACCAAATGTCTCGAGTGATGTCTCGGTGAGGTTCGGCATTGCCTTCATCGCACCCTTTGGTCGGTCGCGATCTTTGAGATACATATTCAGTGGTGACGTAAAAATATGACGCAACATTGTGATGGGCAAAAGAGCCAGAAACACAATAAATGAAACAACATGCGTGCTCCACATGAACTGATGCCAGAACTGCAATCTTGAAACCGATGAGCCATTCACCAGTTGTGAAAGGGGATACCCGATGAAGCTCCACTTTTCGTATGACAGGTCTATTCCGCTTGCTTGCTGCCATGCCATACGAAACATCTCCGACGTAAAGCCTGTGATACCGATTATCAGCATTGTCGCCAAAATGATTGCGTGTTCTGGTTTTGTTTTAATACGAATTCGATATGGGCGTTGTACGTATCGGCGCAGAATTGCCCACACCACACCACCAACAAAAACAGCACCTGCTAGGTCGCCGATAAAGACATAACCCTGATACACGCCACCGTGCAAGAACTTCAGGCTCTCTGGCATCTGGTGATCGATTTCAAGAACAGTGGTGACGCCAAGCAATACCAAGAACCCGAAATACATCATTGAGTGCATCAGGCCCGCTGCGCTGTCGCGCAGAAGTGTGCGCATGTAGACGCCAGCACGGTAATCGGCAAGTCGCTTCTTTATATTTTTTGGAGTTGTGCGACGACGATCAGGCGCGCCACGCTCCCAGTTGCGCATGCGGTCTGCAAATCGAAATGATCCCCACAGCAACATCACGGGGATTACGGTGTAAAAAGCGATCTGCAATGGACCAGGGATTCCGACAAAAACTTCACGCGTCATTTCAGACGTGCTGTGCCACTTTGTAATCTGCGGGATGATCCCCGACACCGCAGTAAAGGCTGCGATTCCGACTCCGAGTCCGATCGAAAGTTGGTATGGACGCAGCCGTTTGGGTGCCGATGTTTCTGAGGTAACAGGAGGTGTGCTCATGGCACTATGACGCTAGTCGGACGACGCGTCAGCCGTAGTGGGCACGGTCAAGTTCGCGAATGCGACCAGCAAGTGCTGCCAATAATTTGTGCGATAGTGCGGGAACTTTTTCGAGGACCCCGTACAAATTGCGTTGGCTAATCACCAACATTTGACATTCTGTGTCAGCAGTAACGCTTGCCGTGCGCGGACCATGGTCGAGCAGTGACAGTTCTCCAACAATTGCTCCAGCCCCCACGGTGGCAACTTTTTTGCCATTGCGTCGCACTGTTGCGGTGCCTTCTAAAATGACATAGGCCTCGCGACCGGTCTGTCCTTGATCAATGATCAGAGTGCCAGCCTTGACCGTGACTTCGTCAGCAGCCTTGGCAATGCGTTCAAGATCTTTGCCAGAACACGATGCGAAAAGTGAGATATTGCGGAGATGTCCGAGTGATGCTTTCATAGATGCCATGCTCAAAGTGTACGACAGTTTGGCTGGCCCTATCGCAGTAGGGGCTGTTACTTCTGGCTCGTTACGGCTGCTGGGTTGCCTGCCGAGCCACGGCATCGGTCGCCGCCGCTATTGCATCAGCATCGCCGAGGTAGTGGGCTGACTTGACGCTGAGGTCATCTCGGAGCGCATAGAGACGCGGAACACCCGTTGGAATATTGAGTTCTGAGATCTCTGTCTCAGAGATATTTTCCAAAAACATCACCAACGCTCGCAATGAGTTTCCGTGGGCAGTCATCAGCACGGCTTTTCCGGCTTGCAGTTCGGGCAGTACCTGTTGACGAAAGTACGGAATCACTCGGGCGACGACATCTTTGAGACACTCTGAGGCTGGCAAATCAGATGGCGCAACATATCGATAGCGCGCGTCATTGGCCGGATGCTCTGGGCTTTGGGAGTCAACAGGTGGTGGCGCAACGTCGAAACTGCGTCGCCAGATCTTGGTTTGTGCGTCGCCATGCTGAGCAGTGGTGGCTTTTTTATCAAGTCCTTGAAGGGCGCCGTAGTGCCGTTCGTTGAGTTTCCATGACCGTTGCACGGGCAGCCACACTTGACCCATTGCGGTGAGAGCAAGGTGTTGCGTGACCACCGCTCGTGTGAGAACTGAGGTATGGGATGTGTCAAACACCAACCCAGATTGAGCCATTGCGACTCCGGCGGCCGTCGCCTCGGCTTCTCCTTGTGCAGTAAGAGGGACGTCATGCCATCCCGTAAAGAGATTGCTCTGGTTCCAGGTACTTTGACCGTGGCGTAATATGACGAAATCTCCAAGCACAATGCCATCGTAGGACCTCACCGCCATCTCCCATTGAATCTTTCGGCGTGTGTTGTGGTCTTGGCAAATCTTTAGTCATATCCACTCAACTTTTCTGCTATCCAAGTTGACATCCTGCATATCGACCCGTAGCCTTGCGGCACGAGAACACCCCCGTTTCTCGTCACAGCAAGGAGAATACCCATGAGCAAGGCAGTCGGAATCGACCTCGGAACCACCAACTCGGTTGTTTCTGTGTTTGAAGCAGGCGATGCAGTCGTCATCCCTAACTCCGAAGGGTCACGCACCACCCCGTCGGTCGTGGCTTTTTCTAAGACCGGTGAAGTTCTCGTCGGTGAGGTCGCCAAGCGCCAGGCCATCACCAACCCAGATCGTACGTTTCGCAGCATTAAGCGCCACATGGGCAAAAACTGGAAGTCGCCCGACATTGACGGCAAGACCTATACCGCTCAAGAAATCAGCGCTCGCACTCTGATGAAACTCAAGCGTGATGCCGAGGCGTATCTGGGCACCACTGTGACCCAGGCAGTCATCACTGTTCCGGCATATTTTGACGACGCACAACGCACCGCCACCAAAGAAGCCGGAACAATTGCAGGTCTCGAAGTCTTGCGCATTATTAACGAACCAACTGCTGCCGCTCTTGCATACGGTCTTGAAAAAGGCGCCGAAGACGAAACCATTTTGGTGTTCGACCTTGGTGGCGGAACATTTGACGTCAGCGTGCTCGAAATCGGTGACGGCGTGTTCGAAGTAAAGAGCACCCACGGAGACACCGAGCTTGGTGGAGACGACTGGGACCAACGCATTATTGATTGGCTTGTGCAGCAATTCAAATCTGCGCATGGTGTTGATCTGAGTGCAGACCGCATGGCGACACAGAGGCTCAAAGAAGCAGCTGAAAAAGCAAAAATTGAATTGTCACAAGTTGCACAAACGCAAATTAACTTGCCTTTCATTACCGCAAATGCAGACGGACCATTACACCTTGACGAGTCACTGAGTCGCTCAAAGTTTCAAGAAATGACAGCCGACCTGATTGAGCG
>JAEMRC010000165.1 GCA_016463545.1 Ilumatobacteraceae bacterium | reverse complement strand
TTTGTTTCAAGCCTCATGGTCCTTGACGCTGTTGAACGATTAGGAATTGAACCAAGTTTTTGTGCTGGTCATAGTTTGGGTGAATACACCGCCCTTACCGCAACAGGAGCTTTGTCTTTCGATGATGGCGTTCGTCTAGTTGTTGAGCGAGCAGATGCCATGCACGAGGCAGGTCTCGCGTCCCCTGGAACAATGGCTGCAATTCTTGGGCTTGACGATGACCTTGTGGAAGTGGCATGTCGTCGCGCAGACAGTGACGTATGGGTTGCAAATTTCAATGCTCCTGGTCAAGTGGTCATCGCTGGATCGCCCGCTGGTGTTGCAGCAGCAGGCGCCGTGGCAAAAGAACTCGGCGCAAAGAAAGTGATGCCACTGCAAGTGTCTGGCGCGTTCCACACTCCATTTATGACGGCGGCCCGCGATCGACTTCGAATTGCGATTGCAGCTGCCAGTCCCCGAGACACAGAAGTTCCCGTTGTCTCCAATGTTGATGCTGCATTGCACGATGCAGGTGAAGAATGGTCATCACTTCTGTCTGCGCAGTTATCAAACCCGGTTCGCTGGAAACATTGCTTGTTGACCCTCTCTGAAGCTGGCGTGACAGGTTTTGTAGAGTTGGGCCCAGGTGGAGTTCTTACAGGAATGGCCAAGCGAACTGTCCAATCTGCTCGAACAATTAGCGTTGCGACACCCGACGAACTAGACAAACTCATCGAATGGGTCGATGCATCTGCCCCATTGGCAGCAGGTCAACACGAAGGCGAACACCTTTTCGCGGTTGAACGTCTTGTCGTTAGTCCGTCAGCCGGAGTCTTTACACCGATTGGCAACATCTCAAACGGCACCTCGATTGAAGTGGGTCGCCTTATTGGACATGTTGGCGAAACAGAGGTGCGTTCGCCATTTGCGGGAATAATTCAGAGTTACATTGCAGTTGAAGGTGAACGTGTGACATCACGCCAGCCCATTGCATGGTTGCGTACAAAGTAACTACGAGAAGAACGCAGGAACACATGCCTCAAATTCCAGACAACGTTCGCGGCGCACGCTTTATCGGCTGGGGCACATCTCTCGGCCATACGACTGTCACCAATGACGATCTTTCAAAGACCATGGACACGAATGACGAATGGATTCGAGAGCGAACCGGCATCATTCGCCGGCATATCGGTGGCTCGACTGCGGAAATGAGTATTGCCAGTGGTCGTGATGCCATTGAGATGGCAGGAATTGATCCGTTATCTATCGATGCTCTCGTTCTTGCCACGACAACTCCCGACCGCACTGTTCCTGCAACTTCTGCAACCGTGCAGCACGCACTCGGTCTGCGGTGCGGAGCGTTTGATGTCAACGCAGCATGTTCGGGTTTTGTATACGCGATGATTACCGCTCACGGTCTTATCGCGATGGGCTCACAACGCGTACTGGTAATCGGAACCGACAGCTTGTCGCGAATCGTTGATTGGACCGATCGCAATACAGCGATACTTTTTGCAGACGGCTCGGGAGCTGCGATTCTGGAACGCACAACTGGGCATGGCCAATTGCTCGGCTGGGATCTTGATGCCGATGGCAGTGCAGAGGAAATTCTCTATAGCGAAATCGGTGGCTTTGTTCACATGGATGGCAAAGAGGTGTTTCGTCGAGCAGTTCGCATCATGGTTGACAGTGCGCAAAAATCAATGGCTGCTGCGGGCATCACTGCGGATCAACTGAATGTTGTCGTTCCCCATCAAGCGAACATTCGCATCATCACGTCAGCGTGCGACAAACTTGGAGTTCCTATGGAAAAGGTTGCAGTTGTCGTTCACGAAACAGGCAATACTTCTTCTGCATCTATTCCCCTTGCATTGTTTGGTGATTTTGGACAGGTGAAGGCCAAAGATGGTGACTTGGTTCTCATGGTCGGTTTCGGTGCAGGAATGACTGCTGCGAGCGCTGTCGTCAGATGGGGCGCACAATGAGCAGAGTTGTCTTGATTACTGGAGGTTCGCGCGGAATCGGCCTTGCTTGCGCTGAACGTTTTGCAGCACTCGGAGACAAGGTTGCAATCACAT
>JAEMRC010000164.1 GCA_016463545.1 Ilumatobacteraceae bacterium | reverse complement strand
GCATCTGCACGAACGTGCCAGACGTGGCTATTCAGGTGCGCGACGCGCAATAGTCTTACGGGTGTGACCGCACGAGGCGCACTGCATTGGGCACAAACTCGAACTCAACTTTTTGAATTTCGCCCAAGTAGTCGCCATCAAGTTGATACGGGAATGCGCGCGAGTCGCTTGCCACAACATGTTGCACGTTCGTGCGGATATCAAGCCAAGGAAAGTTCTTGACACCACCGCCTTGTAGCGCCGAAGCCAGAGTGCGAAGCATGTGCGTTGTTTTGAGCGAAGTAAAAGTGACGACGGATAACCCAGTCGACAAGCTTGTTGACGGAACAAGGTCAAATGGTCGATTACCGAGATACGTATATGGATTCGTATTCATGATGATGGAAAAGAAACCATTGTCGACTGTTTTGCCATCGCCAAAATCAAGTGCAAAATGAGGGCGTTTTTTGTCGTATTCAACACCCCACGTGCGTAACGCTGCAGCAATGAACAATGGGTTGCCGGCGTAACGCTTTAGGCCCGCACGTTGTTCAACCCGTCGCACCACTGCTGCGTCGTATCCGATGCCTGTGTGAAAGGTAAAGAAGCGACCATTTGCGCGACCAAGTCCAATTGGCGAAATGTCATTGCGGCCAAGTGCCTCGATGATGAGGTCAACAGCTTCTAGCGCATCGTTCGGCATTCCGAGGGTGCGAGCAAACACATTGGTTGACCCTCCTGGCAAGACGGCAAGGGCGGTATCTGTGGTTGCAACGCCGGTTGCCACTTCGTTCAATGTGCCGTCGCCGCCGTATGCCACGACCACATCGATGCCTCGGCGGGCTGCATCTTGCGCAAAACGGGTGGCATGACCACGTCGATTGGTTTCCACCACTTGCACATCGTGGTGTTGTGACAGGCGTTCGTGGACCGTGACGGTATTGCGGGCCGTGACTGATGACGCAAAGGAATTGACGATGAGGAGGATACGCAAGGCTTTTTACGGTATCAGCGCATGCGACGAGGGTCACGCCAAAAGGAAGGTTTGAAGGGCGCTTGGGTTGGGTAACGGGGCTACCTCTCGGTAACAATGGGAGGCATGAATGTGATCGTGTGCGTAAAGCAGATTCCCGACCCAGCAGCGCCAGGTGCGCTTGATGGGGCCACTAACACCCTGAAGCGAGATGGCAAGCTCATCCTCGACGACTCAGACGCTTATGGCGTTGAGATGGCTCTTCAGTTGGTCGACAAGGCAGGCGGTGGCGAAGTAAGCCTCGTCTCCATGGCACCAAATGGTGAGACCTCTGGTTTGCGCACAGCGCTTGCCATGGGAGCAGCAAAAGGTGTGCTCGTTTCTGATCCTGCATTGCAAGGTTCTGATGCACTCACCACTGCGAAAATTCTTGCAGCAGCAATTACTCGTCTTGGTGGAGCAGACCTCATCATCGGCGCAACTGAATCATCAGACGGTTACACCGGAACAGTGCCAGAACAAATTGCAGAACTTCTTGGACTTCCTTCAGTTACTTTCGCAAAGAAAGTTTCTGTTGAAGGCGGCGTATTGAAAGTTGATCGTCAAACCGAAAATGGTTACGACGAAGTGACCTGCGCATTGCCGGCACTCATCAGCGTTACTGCTGGTGTTGTTGAGCCTCGCTATCCATCGTTCAAAGGCATCATGGCTGCAAAGTCAAAGCCAGTTGAAGAAGTCACCGCATCTGATCTTGGCGTCACGCCAGTCGGCTGGGCTGGTGCTGGTCAAAAGATCAGCAGCATTACTCAAGCCGAAGCCCGTCAGGCCGGAGAGATCATCGAAGACGATGGCGAAACATTCACCAAGATTGTCGGGTTCCTTGAGAACCTGAAGGTCATCTAAGCCGACGTTACGAATAGGAAAAAATTATGACACTCAACAACATCTGGGTTTTCGCACAGGTCACCAATGGTGCACCAACGTCAGCCACACTCGAACTTCTTACGAAGGCACGTTCACTTTCATCAAACGTCACCGCAATCATCGGAGGCGATGGCGCATCAGCCGCAGTGCTTGGTGAATTCGGTGCAACAAAGGTGTACGCAATCA
>JAEMRC010000015.1:22724-32062 GCA_016463545.1 Ilumatobacteraceae bacterium | reverse complement strand
CACGACCTACGCATTACGAGTGCGTTGCTCTACCGACTGAGCTACCTGGGCAAGGCTTCTTATTCTACCGATGAAACCTTAAACGGGACTACAGATCGGTTGCGGCTGGTCTCATTTTTGTTCCGGGTAAGTAATAACGGGTCGCCCAAATACCAGCGGGGTTTTCTCCCTGAATCGGCATTCGCCATGTGACGGTTTGAGTGGACGGGGCGTCAAGATCAATGGCGCAGAGTGCGCGCGGCTGGTCGTCCGTGTTGTCGACGTAGGCATTGGCCCATTCTTTTGGTGTGTATCTCGAAGCAATTGCGCGATAGAGATCTCGCCATATATCGTCCTCGCCTGGCTGATGAACCACCATGACGCGCGCTTGATATGTGACTTTGCGGTAGGGCGAATCTTCTTCATCGATGCAGATTGCAATTTTATTATCTCGCAAGATATTTTTCCAGATGATGGCTGGTGATCGGGGCGTGAAATACAGCAGGTTTTCTTTGACGATGAACCAGAGCGGAAGAACGCGTGGCATTGCGTCGGCGTCGACTGTTGCGATACGCGCAAGTTGTCCCGGTTTGGAGAGGAGAGAATCAAGTTCGTCATTAGTAAGTCGCGGCACTATGAGTCCTTGCGTTGAGCAATGCGCAGTGCCAACCAGATAAACAGAAACTGAAACGGAAGACGGCCATATGAGATGAGTTGATCCGAAGCGGGGTGGTCTCGCCAGTCCCACGCCATGTAGAGATTGGCTGGATAGACAGCGATGAAGAGGCCGGCGGCTGCGTATGCACCACGACGACGCGTGGCTGGCCTTAAGAGCATTGCGCCCACGATGATTTCGGCGACACCACTTATATAGGTCCAGAATGCTTCGCTGGGCGGGAGCCACGGCGGAACGATGTCGTTGAAGAAATCCGGATTTGCGAAGTGAGTGATTCCGGCAAGAAGCAAGAACATGCCGATTACGAAAGCGAGAAGATCAAATTTCTTGGGCGTAAAGGTGGTATTCATTGGTTCCGATCAGTCGTGAAAAGCAAACGTAGCGTCGGTACTGAGTGAAGGAAGAGACCAAATCAGGTCACGCAGTAGCAAAGATTCGTTGACATTGAGATGGAAACGCTCCATCGCGAGGTGAATGTTGGTGATCGCAGTGATGTATGCCTCGGGGCGAGGGATATTTAGGTTGGTGACGAGAGCGTCACGGTAAGTGCTGGCAACTTCGACCAACCCAGCGCGTAGTTCGTCTGTGCGATGTCGGCGCAATTCACGTTTGTGTCTGTCTTCGAGTGCTGTGCGACCACCTTTTTTCATTCCGAGCAAAGCCATCTGCGTTTCGTATTGAACAATTTCTGCTTCGTGTAGTCGCACCATCGGCTCAGCCGCACTGGCAATAAGTTCAAGGATTTCTTCGACAATTGTCGCCGCAACAGAGCCAGTGCCGTCAATGCGATTCGGAATTGTGGCAAAACAGTCACGGCGTTGAACGAGTGTGTCATCACTGGCGAGCAATCGGGCTCGTGAGATGCTGCCGTGCGCACCTTTTGTTGCAATTTTTGCCGTGTCGAGGGAGACCCCTTCACTTTGCAGTGCAGCGATGACCGTGTCATCGTCAAGAGTGACAAAGTTAACCACGACGCAACGTGATGCAATGGTGACAAGAAGTGGAGTCATTGCATCAGCGAGCAAAATAAAAAAGACGCCGTCTGCAGGCTCTTCGATTGTTTTGAGTAGACGAACAACCCCTGTGTCTTGCATGAGATTGATTTCATGTAGAACGATAATTTTTCTCTTGCTCTCCATGGCAGTAGTTGAAGAGAGTCGAATTGCTTCTTCTGCGTCTTTGACGAGCAAACTTGCACCCGTTCGTCGGATCTCATGAACATCGGGGTGAGTGCCACGCATCACAAGACCAGAGGTGCGATCTGATATGTCGTGTGATGTCGACAATAGTGATGCAGCAAAAGCTCGCGCGGCTTCGTCTTTGCCGCAGCCGTCTGGTCCGATGAGCAAGTACGCGTGGACAGGGTTGATGCTGGCAAGTTGTAGTTTGTTGACGGCAACTTGTTGGCCAACAATTGCGCCCCATGTAGTTGTCATGACAGTTCTTTTAGGCGCTGAGTGACTGCAGTATGAATAGCCTTCTCAACTTCTTCTTTGGATTGTGTTCCGTCCACAACGATCCAGTCACCTTCAGCGTGAATGAGTGTGCGAAACCCGTCGTTGACTCGTGAAAAGAAGTTGGCTCCTTCGCGCTCAAAGCGATCAGGCGTGCGTTTGGCAAGTCGCTCATTAAGAATTTCTGTGGGGACAGAAATATAAACAACAATGTCAGGAAAATGATCATGAAGCGCCCACTTGCTGATGTCGCGAAGAGTAGCAACATCAAGTCCACGACCAAAGCCCTGGTATGCAAGCGTTGAGTACACGCTGCGGTCACTGACAACGTGCTGATCGCGTCCAAGCGCTGGGCGAATCACATCGGCAAAATGCTGGGCTCGGTCGGCTGCCATTAGGAGTGCTTCTGTTCGAGGATTCATGTCGGTATTTTCGGGGTCTGCCAAAATGCCCCGAAGAAGTGCACCAATACGGGTACCACCTGGTTCGCGCGTGAGCACCGCATCTAATGATGTTGCGAGACGCAATGCATGAGTGCTTTTGCCGCAACCCTCAAGACCCTCAAGGGCGATATAGCGAGCGGTTGTCATCTACTAATCATTAGCAGGATTTTGTACCACTATTGATTCTGACGGTGATTTTTCTGCTGGTTTCTTCTTGGCCGTCGCCTTTTTGGCAACTGCTTTCTTCTTCGCTACTGGCTTCTTTTTTGCCACGGTCTTCTTTGCCGGTGCACGCTTGCCCCCACGTTTTTTTGGTCCACCATTGATTTCAATGTATTCACGGCGTAGTTGCAGAAGTTCGTATGCCCGCTCGTTTGTCATTTCTTCGAGACGATCTCCGCGAGTTAGGCCGGCATTGGTCTCGCCGTCTGTGATGTAGTCGCCGAAACGACCTTCTTTGGCGACGACAGGTTTTTGGCTGACAGGGTCGTTGCCGAACTCTTTCAGTGGCGGTTTTGGTGCGGCCCGTCCACGACCAAACACACGTGGCTGAGCAAGGAGCGCAAGCGCCTCATCAAGTGTGATTGTCAGCAATTGCTCTTCAGTTGTGATGGAGCGACTGTCTTTGCCTTTGCTGACGTACGGTCCGTATCGACCATTTTGTGCTGTGATGAGTTCGCCATCAGTTGGGTCTGCGCCAATTGTGCGGGGGAGTGATAAGAGATCTTCTGCGTCGAGCATTGTGAAGCGATCAATGTTCATCGTTTTAAACAGCGACACCATCTTTGGCTTTTCCATCCCTGTGGGTGGTTCGTCCATTGTTCCCCACTGCACGTACGGGCCATACCTTCCGGATTTTGCAAAGACCGGGAAACCTTCGCGCTCTCCAATTGGTGTGTCACCTTTTGGGGCTGCCAACAAGACAAGTGCCGCTTCGAGGGTGAGTTCATCCGGCGTCATCGTGTCTGGTACGCCAGCGGTATTTTCGCCACTTCGAACGTATGGTCCATAGAGGCCAGGTTTAACGATGACATCTTCGCCAGTGTCGGGATGCGCACCTAATATAAAGGTGTTGAGCAAGGCGGCGTCAATGGTGTCGAGGTTGCTTGATACCACTGCTTTGAGCCCTGGCAGATGCGGATCGTCCTCGACGCCCCAGTAAAACTTTTTCAGCCACTCCTCTTTTTGCTGTTCACCGCGAGCAATAGCATCAAGGTCTTCTTCGACTCCGGCAGTGAAGTCATAGTCGATAAGCGAGTTGAAATGGTTCTCCATCAACTTGATAACAGAGAACGCTGTCCATGTGGGGACAAGTGATGTTCCCTTTTTCCAGAGGTAATGCCCGCGATCGACCATTGTCGAGATAATGGAAGCCCACGTACTGGGGCGACCGATGCCTTTTTCTTCTAGTTTCTTGACGAGCGATGCTTCTGTGAAACGCGCCGGCGGAGTAGTGGCATGTCCGATGGCGGTGTACTCGCTCACGGGTAGTTGTTGGCCAACCGTGAGGGGCGGCAACAATAACGTGGCTTCGGAGTCGTCTTTTTGATCGTCTTCATCAACTGATTCTTCGTACGCTTGGCGATAGCCAGCAAAAGTAATTGTGGTTCCGCTCGCGCTGAAGTCGCATTCGCTGCGTGCTGTGTCTGTTGACGTGGCAGCCATGCGAATACTTACTGTTACACCCGTGGCATCTGCCATTTGAGATGCAAGAGTTCGTTGCCAGATGAGGCGATACAAACTAAGTTCTTGTTGTTTGAGATCACCTTGTAATTGCTCGGGTGAACGCAGTGGGAGTGCTGGTCGAATTGCCTCATGTGCTTCTTGCGCGTTTTTTACTTTAGATGAATAGACACGTGGTGATGAGGGAAGATATTGTGCGCCAAAGTCACTCTTGATGTGCGCCCGAACATCGCTGATTGCGTCTGCACTGAGAACCACGCTGTCGGTACGCATGTAGGTGATGTATCCGCGTTCGTACAAACTTTGAGCAGTGCTCATGACCTGTCGACCAGAGAGACGTAACTTGCGGCCACCTTCTTGTTGCAACGTGCTTGTCATAAATGGTGGTTTAGGAGAAGAACGGTATGGCTTGTCTTCAACGCTGCGAACTGTCAGCGCAACACCGTCAAGACCAGTGACCAATGTATTTGCACGTGCTTCGGTCAGTATGAGGACGTCTTGCTTCGCGACTCCGCTTTGGTCAAAATCTTTTCCGGTGGCAAGGCGAGCACCGTCTACTGCAATGAGTTTTGCTGTAAAGACTGGCTGGGTGTTTGCCGTTGCTTCAATATCAAAATACGTTGCTGCCCGAAATGCGATTCGTTCGCGTTCGCGCTCGACAACCAAACGCAAGGCAGGACTCTGTACGCGACCCGCCGATAGACCACGATTCACACGACGCCATAAAACTGGCGATACTTCGTATCCGTAGAGGCGGTCCAAGATGCGGCGAGTTTCTGCTGCGTCTACGAGTCCGTAATCAATTGCGCGTGGATTGGCGACTGCTTCGAGAATTGCCTTTTTATTGATTTCGTGAAACACCATTCGGTGCACTTCTACTTTAGGTTTGAGATGTTCGAGTAGGTGCCATGAGATTGCTTCGCCTTCGCGATCCTCGTCCGTTGCAAGGTATAAGGCCGATGCATTTTTCATAAGTAACTTGAGCTCTTTGACGACTTCTTTACCGCGAACGGTGAGTTCCCAGTTGGGCTTGAAGCCGTTCTCAACATCTACAGCAAGTCCCTTGCTTGGCAAGTCGGCAATATGTCCAACGGATGAGCGCACGTCAAACTCATCCCCGAGATACTGGGCGATGGTTTTTGCCTTTGCGGGGGACTCAACGATGACTAATGGCTTGGACATGACTGCTTAGGGTTAGGTGATAGGACCCACTGTTGTCAAGGCAATACACGCAAACGCTTATTGCATTAGGGCGCGAGGGTGGGGTGAGCGAGTGGTTTGGCGGTACCGTTCGGGGTAATGCAACATATAACTCCTCCAACATCAGGGGAGTCTGTGCTACCCGCCGTTGGGCGAGTGACACGCCTTGATCGGGGCTGGAGCACTGTGTTGTTTGAGGATTCCACTGTGATGCGCGTGCGCAATTTTGGAGTTGATATTGCCGTTGGTGATCGAGTGCATGTCACCGCTGACGGTGAGAAAATTCGAGAGGTTTTGTTGCGCACGAGTGCTCTTGTGCGACGAGCTTCATTTGAAGGAGCGTTAGCAGAGCGTCACGTTGTTGCTGCCAATATCGACACAGTGTTCTTGGTTCATGCCGCGTCATCTGCGCCGAACGAACGCCGACTTGAGCGTGAACTCATTCTCGCCTTTGACAGCGGTGCAACACCAGTCATTGTTTTGACAAAGAATGACATTGCCGATGCGGAGCATATCGGTACTCTTGTTGCGACATTGACACAGGTTGCTGCAGGCGTGGACATACATGTAGTGAGCGGAATCACCGGAAACAATGTTGATGTCTTGCGTGAATATGCTACTGATGGACGAATCGTTGCGATGCTTGGCGCGAGCGGTGTCGGAAAATCTACATTGATAAATGCACTCGTCGGTCATGAGGTGCAACGCACGGCAGAAGTGCGCGAAGGTGATCAGCGCGGACGACACACCACAGTTGCAGCAGAATTAGTGGCGTTGCCGACTGGCGGATGGTTGCTCGATACACCCGGCTTACGTGCAGTCACATTGTGGACAAGTGGACAGGGAATTGAGCGTGCTTTCCCGGATATTTTTAGTCTTGTTGACAACTGCAGGTTTCGAGACTGCAAACATCTTGACGAACCAGGCTGTGCTGTTCAGCAGGCAATCACCGACGGAACACTGCCAGAGATTCGACTACAGAGCATGCGGCGACTTGTTGCAGAAGAAGAATCCGTTGAGCGTGAGCAAGAAGAAAAAGAAAAGTCTTACGACAAACGCGGAATGCGTCGGCCTGCGACAGACAGTAACTCGTAGTTATTGCTGAACAAAGTCAATACCGACAATTGCTCCGTGTGTGGGTGGGTCTAGGACAAAAGTTTTTGCCCCATGATCATCGGCGCATTGTTGAACAATGGCAAGACCGAGCCCGGAGCCAGGCATTGAGCGCGTTGCAGTAGCACGGTAGAAGCGATCAAAGATACGGGACTTGTCTTCGTCTGCAATTCCGGGACCATGATCACGCACTTGCACACAGGTAGCAGTGACGATGACCTCAATATCTGCGCCTATCAAACTGAACTTGATGGCATTGTCAATGAGATTGCTGATTGCGCGCTCAACTTGTTGTGGACGGATCTGTATCACCGCTGGATCATTGACAAGTATTGCAATGTTTCCGGTTGTGCGACGACGAGCACGGATCACAATGTCTGTTGTGAGCTCACCGAGATTGACGGCTTCAAGATCTTCTGACTGTCGGTGGTCTGTTGTGAGCGCACTGAGTTCTGTGCTGAGATCAGCAAGTTCGTCAACTTCTGCGCGCATGTCGGCAAGAATTGCCGCTCTGTCGGAGTCTGAAAGACTCGAACGCTCGAGTAATTCTGTGTTGGCACGCAAACTAGTGAGCGGAGTTCGCAGTTCGTGACTGGCATCTTGCACGAGTTGGTTTTGCCGGTTGAGGCTGGAGCGCAGCGCTGTCAGCATGGTATTGAAACTCGTTGCCAATTGACGTACTTCTGTGTCGCCACTCACTATGACCTCATGATCAAGATTCTGTGTGGCGGCAATTGATTCGGCAGCCTGCGCAAGTTGCTCAAGAGGTTTGCTGGTGCGGTGTGCAAATAACCAACCCAAAAGCGTGGCGGAGACAAATCCAATCAAAGTAATCAAGGCAAACCAAAATCGCATCCCGGCTCGCGCATCTTGAATATCTTGAATATCTTTGCCCACCTTGATGAGTGCGCCGTTGTTGAGTGGCACTGATAACACTCGGTATGTACGGTCATCTGCGGTGACTGTGCTGCGATGAAAGCCATCTCTCTTTTGTGATAGCGCGATATCAGTTGGTGTCAGCAGGAGTTCAATGGGGCCCGCACTCGCCAAAATGTCACCGTTAGCGCTGATAATTTGTGTGACAGTGTCGAATTCTGCTTGCAGAAGTGAATCCGACAAAGGGCGATTGCGGCGTTGTCCTGGCATTTGTTGATTCGGACGAGTGAGACCGTCTGCGATGAGTTGAACTCGCGCATCAAGAGTCTTGTCGACTTCGTTGCGCAATTGACGAGCAGCAACCATGTACGCGCCAGTTCCGACTGCAACGACAACCAAAAGAACGACTGACCCAGTAAGGAGTGCGAAGCGTGTGCGAAGCGTCATTTTTCACGCACCACATAGCCGATGCCACGCACCGTATAAACCAACCGTGACTCATTTCCTTCTTCAGTTTTGCGTCTGAGGTAACCGATATACACATCAAGTGACTTGGAATGTGTTTCAAAGTCGTAGCCCCAAATCGCCTCGTAGATCTTTTCGCGAGACAGCACGATTCCGGGTTGTTGCATCAGTAGTTCAAGTAAATCAAACTCAGTTTTGGTGAGTTGTAATTGCCGTTGACCACGGCTGACTTCACGACGCATGGGGTCAAGAATAAGATCGCCGACCCGCAACTGTGCGGCATTGGTTGGTGAAAAGTTACGACGGAGTAATGCTCGCACTCGTGCAAGTAGTTCGTCTACTGCAAATGGCTTCACTAAATAATCATCGGCACCAGCATCAAGACCTGCCACGCGATCACCGACTTCGTGTCGCGCGGTGAGCAATAAGATTGGTGTGGAGATTCCGCGATGACGAACTTCGCGACAGACAGTCAGTCCGTCGGCAAATGGCATCATGACATCAAGAACTGCGGCGTCTGGTTTTTGCTGTGTGAGCGCCTCAAGGGCGGCTGCTCCGTCATGAACTGCGATGACGTGATAGTTCTCTAGTTCGAGTACCCGTTGAATGGCCTTGCGTACGGATGGATCGTCCTCGGCAACTAACACCCGAATGGGGGATTGAGGTATTTCCATAGAAAGAAAGGTACCCACTGCAAGCCCTCTTGACTGACTCTTACCCATACTGGGCTTGATTCTTTTCTGTTTCTTACCTAAGTCAGGTCTACTTCTTACCTACAAGTCGCAAAGTATCTACAGCCCACAAACGTGGGTCCCCCAAAACGAAAGAGACACATCATGAAGAAACATTCCCAGTTCACAAGGATTGCAGTAGCCACTGGGCTAGTGCTCAGTAGCAGTGCAGCAGTTCTTGGAGTCACAAGTTTTGCAAGTGCCAAAGGTGGTGCATCAGCGCGTCTTGGGGTGACATCAACAGCAGTTGCCGGACAACAGTCAATGAAGCACCAGGGACGTGGCCCAATGGGCGGCGGTACAAAATCAGAGGCACTTGCCAAAGTGCTCAACCTCACTGCAACCGAACTTCAGACACAACTCAAATCTGGTAAGTCACTTGCTGATATCGCCAAGACACAAAATGTGGCGATCACTGCAGTCACTGCAGTTCTCATTGCAGACTTCAAGACACACCTCGATGCAGAAGTTGCAAGCGGCAAACACACTCAAGCAGAAGCAACAGCAAAGTTGACTGAGTTCACTGCACGAGTCACTGACATGGTGAACGGTGTTCGATCAACTGGTGGCCCAATGGGCGGCAAGCATGGCGGCGGTCGTCAACACGGCCCACGCGGATTTGGCGGCGGTGCAAAATCAGAGGCACTTGCCAAAGTGCTCAAGCTCACTGCAACCGAACTTCAGACACAACTCAAATCTGGTAAGTCACTTGCTGATA
>JAEMRC010000015.1:0-22624 GCA_016463545.1 Ilumatobacteraceae bacterium | reverse complement strand
GCCCAATGGGCGGCAAGCATGGCGGCGGTCGTCAACACGGCCCACGCGGATTTGGTGGTCCCGCAATATCAGGGTCACAAGCTCCAAGCATGAGCGGAACCGTTGACGGCACCGCACTAAGCGCCTAAACAATCGAGTAGCGCATTACCTCAGCGGCAAGTCGTCGCAATGTAGTTCCCCCCAACAGACGACCGGCGTCCCCATATTTGTGGGCGTCGGTCGATTGGTGTTTATGGCGCAGCAATGCTGTGGCGAACAATGATTGCTTTATCGAATCCGGTGATCATGAGTCGTTCTCGCAGTCGTGGCTCAGTGCATACGACGACGACATCGCCACCGGCAGTACGCGCTTTGCCTGCAGCGCCTAACAGCAGGCCAAGTGCAGCATCGTCGAACGACTGTGCACCGTCAAGATCAACAACAACGATTGAGCCGATTGCATCCGAGAGCAGTCGAGTAATTGAATCAGCAAATCTCGGCAAAGTCGCAACATCAATGTCACCGCTGACGGATAACACTTGCTGTGCGCCTACTGCGCTGCGCCGGAGTGACAGGTCCATAAGAGCAATGTAGTTCAGTTTTGAGCAAAGAGTTCTTGAGGTTCTTGCAACATTGACGAAGAACCCCTAATGGTGACGGTTGGTAGTAGATCTGAGAGCAAGGCGAGGCTGATGCGATGCCGCCAGGACACTGAGACAGTGACAAGACCGTCGTCCACCGTGGTAGCGACGTCGGCCTTGGTGCCAAGTGTGCGGTGAACTAACTCAGCCGCACTCGCCCCCGGATCTGGTGCTGTGGAGGCTCCGCGAACTGCAATTCTTGATACCTCGAGTGCTCGAAAATGATCCGTCATAATGATCGCAATTTCAAAAAGTGCAAAACTCACACACACCACAAGGGGCAAGAGTAAAGCAAACTCGACAGTCGCCTGACCGCGCTCCTTCTGACGCGGTTGTCGTGACATCAAAATGCGTTAGTTGCTCGATCAACGATGGTGTCAATGATGGTGTCAAAAAGTGAGCCGATTTTTCCGCCACCGCCACCCGATGTTGCCCACGTGATAACAAGGATCGCTATGACCGCTGCGACCAACAAGATGAGTGCGTACTCAGTAGTAGCTTGACCGCGTTGTGACAATGAAGTTCGCAGACGTGTATAAAACATAAGTAGATGCATTAGTTGCCTTTCGTAGTAATGATGGTTGAGGGTGGGGAATTAACGTGCAGTGATGACACGGCGCGACCCACGAGTGGAATAATGCTGAGCAAAATAAAAGAAGGCAAGGTGCAAAACACCAACGGAAACGTCAATCGCACTGGTAATCGTCTGATTTCAGTATCAAGTCGTCGACTGCGTTGTGAACGTGCTTCGTCACT
Source organism: Ilumatobacteraceae bacterium (assembly GCA_016463545.1). Classification (GTDB taxonomy): domain Bacteria; phylum Actinomycetota; class Acidimicrobiia; order Acidimicrobiales; family Ilumatobacteraceae; genus UBA2093. The sequence goes on along the minus strand of JAEMRC010000015.1, from coordinate 21,248 downwards.
TAGACGCTCAACAACTGAGATGACGGGTAAACCGTCAAGCGCTGCACTGCGCAGAATATCGACAAGCGGAATCGCCTGTGCTCCAAAAATAACTGAGAGTTGTGGCAAAACATCGCTGAGGGGCTCACCCATGTCTAGGCGGTGGGTAACGGCGTGAATATGTGTTGCGATATCAGACGGCAGGAGTCTCTGGCTGATCGCAAGCGCTTCTGAGATGTCAAGACCTGCGCGAATAGTGACAACGATGATGTCAACGAGATCATGAAATGCTTGGTCTCGAGAAACGAGATGACGTTTCATATGATTGCAGCCGTTGTGTGATGAATCCAGCGCCATCCGACATAGTTGAGCGCGATGCCGATCAGCAGGATAAAGAAAAGCCCCGGTGAAGAGAGAAAATAACTCACTCCCGTTCCAGAAAATGTAGACAAGACAAGACTCGCGACAGGGAGAACTGTCAGAACCTGCGCAGACAAGCGCGCCTGTGATGTTGCGACGCGCAAGTCTTGGACATATGCCCAGCGGTCGCGATGCGAACGAGATGCGCGCTCGAGTGCTGCCGGAACAAATGAGCCACCCACATGAGCAACACACAGCGCAGTTGCTGCTCTTGCGAGCGCAGGGTGAGTCCAGTCGCAGTGCTCGTGTAATGCTTGCGGAACATTTCCGTTGATGCGTGCTTGGTGAGCAACGCGTTGCCAGTGTTGTGACATGGGAGCACACTGTTCGACGGCCGTACAAAAGGCCTCAACGTTGGAAGCACCCAAACGTATGCGCCGCGCAACGTCGTCAAGAAACTGTGCGATGTCGGATTCGTCGCAGAGAGTGGATGCCGCGGGTTGCCGTCTCAGTATTGCGGTGAAAGACCTGCGGTGAGAAGTGTCTCTTGTTGTGGGTGCCTTAGTAAGCAGATTGTTTGGTGCAAATCGAGCCCGCATCCGCCGCCTGTCACACCACACAAAAAATGGGTAGGTCGTGAGAAGCATCACCGATGCAAAGATTTCTAGGAACATCATCTGAAAGAAGTTTTCATTTCTATCGCTCGTGAAACTGTTCGACTAATGCTCCGTTGTGCACAATTAGCCGATGCTGATCATCATTTTTTGACAACTCAACAATGTCAGTGATATGTCGCAATCCTTTATTTGTTTTGCCGAGATGTATCACGACATCGATGGCACTATAAATAAGGTGACGAACTGCCATGATGTCAATATTGGGGACAGCACGCAAGAACATTGTCTCGAGTCGCATCATGGTATTTGTGACACCATTGCTGTGCACGCTTGTCCATGATCCGTCGTGCCCTGTGCTGAGCGCGGTCAACATGTCGACAACTTCGTCGCCTCGGACTTCTCCGACTATTAATCGGTCTGGTCGCAACCTAAGCGCGGTGCGAACCAAATGATCGAGCCCAATGGCTCCGACATGTTCAGAGTTTTCGGGACGAGCCTCAAGACGCACAACGTGTGGTTGTTGAATGCGCAATTCGGCTGTGTCTTCAATGGTGACCACTCTGTCTCGCGGATCGATAAGTGTGCCAAGCGATGCCATGAGCGAAGTTTTGCCCGATGATGTTGGGCCAGATATAACCACATTGAGTCGAGCATCGACAATGTATTGAAGTACGTCTGCAATTGCGTCATCACAAAAGGCTGCGATTGGCAAAACCGCATCGCTGAATCGGCGAACGCACAACACTCCGCCGTCAACTGCAATTGGTGGAATCACGGCGCATACTCGCGCCCCACTTGGGAGTCGAGTCTCTACTGTGGGTGAGATGTGGTCAATGCGTCTTCCGGCACGGCGAAGAAGGCGCTCAACGATGACGTCGAATTGTCCGGGAGCAAGTGGTTCTGTCGCCCGGATACCGTCGGCATCTTCGACCCATACATGGCGACCACTCACGACCATGACTTCATGGATGGCTGGATCATCGACATATCGTTGTAGTGCACCAAGACCTGTGATGTCGGCAAGAACTTCGTTGATAATTTGCTGACGCGATTCTGCAGTGCTCAGTGGAGAAATTCGTCGCATGACAGGTTCGGCATTTTGTTCGGGGTGTCCGTCTGCAGCGATCAACGCCTCGCGTAATTGTTCGACCAATGAACTGTGCATCGGTGTTAGTCCAGTGGCAGATGACGTTGAAGTAACTGAGGCAGTCGACTCGCCAAAAGTCCAGCATCGACTGCGCGTGAGATGGCTGACTCAAAAGGGATATTGGCCACGACAGGAAGAGATAAAACAGATGCGATGTCTTTGCTTGTTAATGCTCGGCCAGGTTCTTCTATCAGTACGATTCCGTCGGGTCGTTGGCCGTTGATGGCTCTGCGCAATGACATGTAACACGGACGTGTCACGAGGAGCGATCGTTGGGATCGTTCGTACATCTCTGGAGGTAATGGGCGTGTGCCAGCGTCAATAACCACAGGCATCGGCAAAGAGAGAAGAACATCGGTGAGATCACTCCAACGCGGATTGCCGTTGACGTGGTCACAACCCTGGTGAATAACGACGAGTCCATTGTCAGCAGGTGACCCAAGCAGTAGTAATGATTCACCGTCTGCGGTGCTGTCTTGATCGAGCCACTCGTTTATGCCTGGCCCTGATGGTTCGGCCATGCCAAGTGCGGCAGGAGCGTCTCCACAAAGATCTATCAGCACTGCGCGCCCACTGGCGCGTGCCAAAGCAAGAGCAGTAGCCGCCGCTGTCACCGTGGTGCCACTCCCACCTTTGTGTGAATAAAAAAGATGCATCACGTGTTTCCTCTCGTCTCCTGAAAGACGAAATGTGTGCCGTGCTGAAGAAGTGAGGAAACCTAAAGCGTGATCTCGTTGCGCAGAGCTAGTCCCTTTGCATGACGTGCCACATTGTCAATAAAAATCAACGCAGCACGATGATGGGACTGAGGAGTTGTTGCTGAGTTGTGTGGTGTAATGATCACATTCGGCATGTCCCATAGGGCGCTTTGCGTGGGAAGTGGCTCAACTTCAAAGACATCAAGACCTGCACCACCGAGATGCCCTGCCTGTAATGCCGAGACAAGTGCTTGCTCGTCAACCAACTCTCCTCGCCCAACATTAATAAAGCACGCGCCAGGTTTCATTTTTGCAATCATTTCTGCATTAATAATGTGGCGAGTGTCTGCATTAAGCGGTAGTGCTATCACTATCCAGTCGGCATCATGCAAGACAACGTGCAGTTCGGCCAACGAATATGTGGGACACGGCTCATCGCCATGCGGAGTGCGCCGGCACGCAATGACATTCATATCGAGAGCCTGAGACAATCGAACTACTTCTTGACCAATTGCACCTAATCCGATGACAGCAATTGTGGCTCCGGAAAGTTCTTGAAAACTTCGTTGTTGCCATTCATGACGCTCTTGTGCTCGTTGCCATTCGGGTAAATTACGACTGAGCGCGAGCATGTACATGACAACTGTCTGAGCAATCGAGGACGACGACGCGCCTGCAGAGTTTGTGATGCGGACTCCACGCTCCAGCATTGTTTGAAAAACGGGGCTATCAACTCCAGTTGAAAAAGTATGCAACCACTCTAAGTTTTTTGCTTTCAAAATAGAGATCATCATTTCTCGAGTGCGTGCCGGCCACACATCTCCAGAAAAAAATGCAGTTGTTATTTGGTCAAGAGTTTTTTCAGCAAACGGTTCGGCTGAGGTGAGTAAAATGGGCTCAATTGTGGGATCAGCCTGCAACAGATCTGCCCCGTAGCGATGCCACACTGTGTCGCTGACAAACATCACATGAGGTTCTGCGTCGTGCACCATGGCTTTATGCTACGAACTAACTATTGTTGTGATCGCATCCAATGAGGATGAGCAGCAGTGGTAGAGCGGATCTAGACCGAAAGTAGATCGCGTGCACCAGTATCGCTACTTGGGTGACGCAGTTTGCTCATTGCACGTGCTTCGATTTGGCGAATTCGTTCACGGGTGAGATTGAAGTGATCGCCCACTTCTTCAAGCGTGCGTGGTTCGCCTTTGCCGTCGAGTCCGAATCGTAAGCGAAGGATTTCGCGCTCGCGTTCATCAAGTGGCGCAAGAAGGCGTTGGATTTCTTCTGGCAGCAATGCCGTTGCAGCAACTTCGAATGGCTGGTCAGCAGAGTGGTCGGGAACGACATCACCAAGTTCTGCGTCTCCATCTTCGCGCAACGGCTCAGAGAGTGACAGTGGTTCGGCAGCAAAGCGCAATGCTTCGGTGACTTTGTCCTCAGGCATTTCGACTTCGCGTGAGAGTTCGGCGAGTGTGGCAGGACGACCGTATTTTAGTTCAAGTCGTGAACGTGCTTTTTGCAAACGTGCGAGCGTGTCGCCAGCGTGGACAGGTAGACGAATTGTGCGACCAGTGTTAGCGATTCCGCGCGTGATGGCCTGACGGATCCACCATGTTGCGTAAGTAGAGAATTTAAAACCTTTACGCCAGTCGAATTTTTCGACGGCATGCATAAGGCCGAGGTTTCCTTCTTGAATAAGGTCAAGAAGAGGCAAACCCGATGCCTGGTATTTTTTAGCGATAGACACAACGAGGCGCAAGTTGGATTGAACAAATGCTCGCTCGGCGATCTCGCCTTCACGTTGTGTGCGACGCAGTTCGCGCTTTTGTTGCACGGTTACTTTTTCTTTGACTGCCAGTTCTCCGACTGCAATCTTGCCGGCTTCGATGGCTTTAGCCAGTCGAACTTCGTCGTCTTTGGTGAGCAGTGCGTACTGACCAATATCAGTGAGGTAGAGGCGGACGAGGTCTTCGTCGTCGCGGTCAACTCGATCTTTGGCCACTGTCACTCCGAAGCTACTCACCGGTCACCCAAGCGGACCGCGTACGGGCAGGATACCCAAATCGTTCGCCCACTGCACCGCAACCTGGCTTCTTCTGTCAGAGTTATTGGCATGAGCGAACAAAAGCCAGCACCAGACAGGGGGGCGGAGGTAGAACTCATGGTGGTGACGATCACGTTAGATGCCAGCGATATGGGCTCTTTGATGGCTGTTCTCTCCAAATATGTGGTGTTGGCACGGATGGAAGCAGGGTGTCGCAACATTGACATGGTGGTGTCTGAGACCCATCATGGACGCATTCTGTTGGTCGAAAAGTGGGAGTCACCCGCTGCGCAGATTGCCCACTTTGATGGCAAAAACATGGTGGAAATGGCAAAATCCTGCACCGGGTTGTTGTCGGTTGCCCCGGTGATAGACCTCTGGTCGTCCATCAGCGCGCACGATTTATCGTAGATCAAGGTCTTATTATCGATAAAGGGCGACACGGTCGCCACGGTAGGGCTATGTTTTTGGTATGACAAACCCCCTGTTAAATGAAAAATCTATGAGCTCTGCTGTGCAGCGCGCCGAAGGAACATCTGGTTGGGCAGCACCAACACAGACGCCGGGACAATGGAACGCACCAGTCACTGACGGACCTGTGAGCCAATGGCACGGCAAGGTGATGACAGCGTCGGGCACGGCGAGCGCGACATTGATGCTGTTGCTTTTGTTGATTGCTTCAGCCGGTGTGACTTGGATGTCAATATCTGAGCCAACACCTGGTGTGGTCACGTTCCCGGTTGGGTGGGTGATTGGCGGTCTCGTCATTGCCTTAATTTGCGCGATGGTGTCAATGTTTAAACCACCGTTGGCGCGGTTTCTCTCGCCCGTGTACGCAATTGCAGAAGGTGTTGTTGTTGGTGCGCTGAGTCGCGCGTATGAAGCACAGTACAACGGCATCGTATTGCAAGCAGTTGGCGCCACACTCGGGGTATTTGTGATGATGTTGGTTCTCTATCGCACTCGAATCATCAAAGTAACTGAGCGCTCTCGGCGCATCGCGATGGGGATGATGATGGGACTAATGGGATTTTATTTGATTTCATTTATCTTCGGGATGTTCGGGGCAATGCCGTCGTTCTTGCAGGATTCAAGCCCAATCGGAATTTTGTTCAGTGTGTTCGTGGCTGGCCTGGCTGCCTATAACTTGGCCCTTGACTTCGACATGATCGAGTGGGGAGAGCGCAACAAAATGCCCGCTTATATGGAGTGGTACGGCGCGCTCAGCGTCACCATTACTTTGGTCTGGCTGTATCTCGAGATCTTGCGTTTGTTATCGCGTCTACGTGACTAAAGAGTCTGTAAAAAATTTAGTAGCGCCGCGTTAAATACTTCAGGTTGTTCTTGTTGCGTCCAGTGTCCTGCATCCGGGATCAATACTCCACCCCGAAAATCAGGAAGTGTTGCTGCCATCGTGTCGATTGCAGTGGGATTCATTAAATTAACTACATCGTCAGCGCCTGAGATAAAAAATGATGGCATTGAAATGCGGTCAGGTGATATATCTTTTGTGAACTCGTAGTTGGCATCAAGGTTGCGGTAGTAGCTAACGGGTCCAAAGAAACCTGATTGTGTGTATTGCGCTGTGTAGTAATCAAGATCGGCAGCAGTGAGCCAGCGCCACGGAAGCGGTGGAGGCGTGTTTGCACGCGAAAGAAATCCGGTGCCCTCCATCGGCGGAAGTTCGTCCGGGACACCAGGGAAGCCATCTTTTGATGCGCCCCACAAGACTTTTGACATTGAGTCACGGGGGTTGGCATCGAGTTCTTGTTCGGGCGGACCAATGTTTTGAAAATAACTCATATAAAAGAAACGATCACCAAACGCGGCTTTAAAAAGTTCGGTTGGTCGCATTGGCCATTGCGTGAACCCAACACTTACGCCAACGACAGCCTTGACGCGTTCTGGAAACAAACGTGCTGTTTCCCAGACAATGATGGCGCCCCAGTCGTGTCCGACAAAGATTGCTTGGTCGTGACCCTGCTCATCAATGAGTGCGCATAAGTCACCCGCAAGATTATTGATGCCATAAAAAGAGACGTCGTGTGGTGCGCTGCTGTGGCCATAGCCGCGTTGGTCTGGTGCAATGACGTGGTATCCGGCCGCCGCAAGTGGTTCCATTTGGTGGCGCCAGGAATACGCGCACTCGGGAAACCCGTGACTCAAGAGAATGAGTGGTGCGCCAGGGTCGCCTGCTTCGGTGAGATGCAGAGTTGCACCATTTACGTTTGTTACGCGTTGGCGAATTGTCGTTGTCATTGCACTAACGCAATTGCAGTATTGGAGATATCTTGTAATTGCTCCCACGTGAGATCATTGGAGTTCCATATTTTTTCGAATGCACGATCGCTTGCGTCGTTGAAGCCGTGCCGGTTGCGAAAGTTGTAGAGCCATCTTTGACGGTTAATGTCGATGTCGTGTCGTGAGAGTCTTGCGACGCAGTACGTCTCCCAGATGGCAACTTGAACCAATGTGAGGTCTTCGTCTGCTGGAGCGTTGGCGAACTCTGGTGACAATCGATCGCGAACTTTTAGCAGTATCCGACCGAGTGACTGTGTGGTGGCAGGCTCGCTCTGTTGACGGGGTCGACTGAAGTCTTCAAAGGCACCGCTTTGAATATTGATGACAATGGGGTCTCCAAATTCAATGTGCATTTTTGCCAGTGGGGTGGTTTCATTAACGTCAATTCGAATATTGTGGTTTTCAAGATGAAATAATCCAATTAGACGTTGCGCTATTCGAGCAATATAGGCGCTGTCAAAATACACATATGTAAAGGTTGTTGGAGTGACCTCAACTGTCATGTAACCCTCAGTTAGTTATGAGCAGCTTGTGCTTCAAGCACTGCCGCTTTGCGCTCTTCAAGAGCCGCCAACGAGAGATCAGCAATGACATCAATTTCTTGATCATCAAAACCTGCCAACTCACGGAATCGACGCGCGAGTCCGATGGGGGATTCCTGGCTTTCGCTGCGGGTTCCGCCGTAAGAGAACAATTTATCTACGACGCTCTGGAAATCGAGTGCTTTCTTGCGACGCTCGGGATCATTTTCGGTGATCTTGCGCAACCAGTCACTTCCCATTTTTACGTGGGTGACTTCGTCTGCGAGCATCCAGTCTTCGGCAAACTCCAAGTATTGATCACCAGCAACTTCGCCAAACTCTTTCATTGTGGTGAAAACATCGATTGCTAAGCCTTCGAGCGCGCGGTTGACACCAGCAAGCCTCAAGACAGGGTCGTTACTGCATGCAGCCTGAAACAGCACAGTGTTTTCGGCGTACTCACCGATTTCACTTCCCATCCAGTCAGACAATTTGATGCTGATTTCGACGTGACGTGCTTCGTCCCAGCATTGGCGAGCCATATCAAGTTTTAGTTCAAACGGCGCTTCTTCGCCTGTTGTGAAATCCCAGCATGTTCGACCAGCACCTTCGAGTGCTTGAATTTCGCCGACGAAGATTCCGTGCATCAGGCCGCGGGCTGCATCGCTTGCATCGCCGCGTGATGGCACAATGCGATTGGCTGCGCGGCTTGGACGCGAGTCTGTGGTGATAGCGGTTCGTTGATCGGCCATGCGATCGTTCATAGTGATTTGGTTGAAACGTTCGTCGCGGGCGAGGTCTTCAACGGGGAAAAACTTTCTCATGCCATTACTCCTTCGTGTTTGGGTGAATTAAAACCGATTGTTCCTGAGCCAGTGATGCCGCCAGCAGCAAGCAGTATTTTCTCGAGGCGTGCTTGATGAGCAGCGGCACGGTCGACTTCTGCAGGAGTTTCGATGAGTGATTGGATCAACATTTCACCATCGCGCCAGTCTTCAAACTCGTCTTGCAAGATAAAACGCAAAGAACGCATAGTTGGCGCATCGGTGATGTCGCTCGTGTTGTTGAGATGAAATGTGTATGCCGAAATAAAGTGTGGAATGAAGACGCGATATACCCCAACAAGTTTTTCGATCGTGAGTTCTGGTGCTTCGGGCTCGGTGAGTGCTGCGATAAAACTCACCATGTCCTCATTTGGCGCAACGCTTAAACGGTCGGGGTTCATCTCGCGCAGTTCTGGCAGACGCTTGTGCCAGAGTTCGGCGTGCCAAGCATGTTTGTAGCAATGAGCTCCGAGTCGCATTTTGACATCTAGTTCTGGAACCGTGGCGATCCAGCCGCCCAAGGCTTCAAAAAGTTTTAGTTCACACCACTTATATGCGCCCACTCGTCTGGCGGATTCTTCGACGCTAAAAAGGCCTGGTAACTCGCGTCGATCCCACGGAGCAAAAGGTGCTCTCGGTTTTTTTGCATCTGCCATGAGTCCCCCCTTGAGTGCGTTCAGTGCGATCACGATGATCGGTTTGTGCCGTAGTTCTTAGGTTAGTGCCCGTATTCCCGACACGGAAGACGCAGCGCAACTTTATGGGTGGGATGCCCGTCGAGTAGTGGGCCGAGACGCCAAAAGTTCGTCCGAGAGTGGCTCGCCGGTGACCTCACAGGTCCAGTATGTGCCAGCTTCTAGTCGGGAGAGGGCGATCTCGACATCGGCAAGGTCTTTCTCAATGCCTATGAGGTCAATTGCTGTCTCGGGCTTGGCAGTGGGCGAGTCGGTCATGATGACCATTCTAGATGTTTGATGCGTGTCGGAGGGATTTCGCTTGTATCGTGCCGCCCATGTCTTCTTTCCCCGCACTTGATGGTTCAGCCCCACAAACCAAATCATTCACCCAAGCCCCGGAGATGGGGATAGATCCACAAAAGCGTTACACGGCCACGATGCAAACCACGCTCGGCAAGATTGTGATTGCACTTGACGCACTCAAGGCGCCTCAGACCGTGAACAATTTTGTGTTCTTGTCTGGATACAAGTACTACGACGGAATCATCTTCCACCGAATCATCGGTGGTTTCATGTGTCAAGGTGGCGACCCAACCGGCACGGGCCGTGGTGGACCGGGATACAAGTTCAACGACGAACTACCAAAGGCTGGTCAATACCAATTGGGTTCGATCGCAATGGCAAACGCCGGACCAAACACAAATGGTTCGCAATTCTTTTTGATCAGTGGCGCAAGTGGCGTCGGTCTGCCGCCGAGCTATTCATTGTTTGGACAGATTGTTCAGGGACTCGATGTTCTTGATGCGATGCAAAAAGTAGAAACTGATCGGTCAGACAAACCACTGACGGATGTCGTGATTCAGAGCATCACGATTACTGTTGCCGACTAATACCTCAGTGCTGCTGCGCTGAAGCCTCAGTCGGCAGTTGCGTCAAGTTTCCCGTCGCCGATAGCCCAACGAATTGTGCGTGTGATGACGGCACCCATTGGTCTCAATGCAAATCGTTCAGTGAGTGGGAGCCAAAGAAGCCGTAGATCTGCGCGAGCCCACCGAGGGAGTGTGGCAATCGCCGCTGTCGCAATCAACGAATAGGGAACGCGCTCCGGTAACGAAAGCGGAGGCTGAAGTAATAAGTATTTTGCTGCATCACGAGAGTTGCGCGTGCTGGCCAGTTCTGGTCGAAAAGAACGCAACTGATCTTGTAACTCTTTCTCTGATGTCGGTGGTGATGGTATGCCGAGTTTGCGAGCAATGACAGCGGTGTCTTCTACATACGCGTCGCGCCCATCCTGGTCGAGCGGAGATTCACCAAATAATTGATGCACATGTAAAAAACTGTCTATCTCGACGACATGAACCCACAGCAAAAGATGCGGATCTTGGGCAGAGTACGCGCGACCATCGGCTGCGGTTCCGTGCACTCGAGTGTGCACGCTCAGTACGCGGTCAACGGCTTGTTGTGCGACGCGATCAGAGCCAAACGATGTTGCAGCCAAAAAATCTGCTGTGCGTTGTAGGCGTCCCCACGGATCATTGCGGTAATCACTGTGTTGGGCAACTCCGGCCATTGCTAATGGGTGCAAAGACTGCAACAAGATCGCACGCATGCCCCCAATGAACATCGAAGCATCTGCGTGCACTCGCCGAATTGGGCGATCCTCTGCAAACCATCCTGGCTCACTGGTGTCATTGAGCATTGCCAGTTTGGTGTCGGCATCGGGGCCAACGACACGGTTGCGCAACGCATCGGCAAGCGCTAGGCGAATATCGTCACGTGAGGGGAGAGAAGACACCCTTCCATGTTGGCACTGGTGAGCGAGCTAAGCACAACGCTCCTTCAGATTTGGCTGGTCAACTACGCTTACGACGTGACTCAAGAGACAACGTCCGAGATAAATACCCCCGAGAAGATGCCCCGCTGGATAATCCGAGCGATTGTGATTTTCTGGATGGGGTTCATCGCCACATTGGTCTTGCGTTTTTCATTTAGCCGTTTGCATTCGTTGTTGTTATTGCTTCTCTTCTCGCTCTTTTTGGCACTCGCGATCGAACCGGGAGTGAACCGCCTTATAGAACGGGGATGGGGAAGAAAACGAGCAACCGGTGGTCTTCTTGTTGTTCTTATTTTTGTAACGATTGGTTTTGTCGCTGCAATTGGGACTGTTGTCGCCAGTCAGGTCGCTGACTTACTGCAAAACAGTGAGCAGTATGTCAACGACTCTGTGAAATTTGTTAATGACACATTTAATACAAGCATTGATCCAGCCGAAGTAAATGACAAGATCAATGATCCAAACGGACCTGTGCAGAATTTTATTTCGGGCCAACAAGATCAAGTTGTCAAAGTGTCAGTGCAAGCACTCGGAGTTCTTTTTCAGGGACTTTCTGTATTGTTGTTCACTTATTATCTTGTTGCAGACGGACCGCGACTCCGACGCGCAATTTGTAGCCGTCTGAAACCTCAAAGACAAAGGCGTGTTCTTGACACATGGGAACTCGCAATTACAAAGACGGGCGGATATTTATATTCGCGTGCTTTGCTTGCCGCTGTGTCTGCATTTTTTCATTGGATTTTATTTCAGTCGGTCGGCACACCGGCTCCGATCGCGCTTGCATTGTGGGTGGGACTGGTCTCGCAGTTTCTTCCTGTCGTTGGCACGTATCTTGCGGGTGTTCTCCCCTTGCTTCTCACGCTGCTCAACTCCCCGGTGCGCGCTTTGATTGTCCTTGGGTTCATCATGGTGTATCAGCAAGTTGAAAACTATGTTCTTGCGCCGCGTATTACAGCACGAACACTCGAACTGCATCCTGCACTTGCGTTTGGATCTGCCATTGCCGGAGGTGCGTTGCTTGGTCCGATTGGCGCGGTCTTGGCGTTGCCCGGTGCGGCGATGATGCAGGCACTAAGTGCGAGTTGGGGCACAAAGCATGATGTCATCGAAGATCCACTTACAGTGATTGTTCCTCCAACACCCAAGAGACAACGGCGTACGGGTTCATCATGATCCAGCAACCGGAGCAATTTGCTCCTGTTGCAGTCATCAATCGCAGCGGCGTCGACGAGAGTGTGCACTTTGGTGCAGTGGTGTGTCTTGATCGCGATGGGTCAACGATGCATTCCATTGGAGACAGCAGTGTGGCGATTTATCCGAGATCGTCACTCAAACCACTGCAGGCCGTCGCAATGGTGGAGGCTGGTCTCTGTCTTGCTCCAGAGCAACTCGCACTTGTTTGTGCAAGTCACAACGGTGAGGCGATTCATCTAGAGACCGTGGTGCAGATCTTGAAGTCTGCCGGATTATCTGAATCAGCATTACGCAATACTGCTGGTCAATCTCTTGACCCTGCATCGGCGGCAACAGCAGTTCGGCAACAGCGTGCACCGTCACCATTGCAAATGAACTGCAGCGGAAAACATGCCGGGATGCTGGCAACATGTGTCATCAATGGATGGTCGACAGATGACTATCTACATAGTGATCATCCGTTGCAGACCTCTATTACTGCAGTCATTACCCGGCTCACTCAAAAAGCACCAGCAGCGATTGGTGTGGATGGTTGTGGCGCACCGGCACATGTCGTTGGTCTTGTCGATCTGGCATTAGCGGTGCGAGCAATTGCAATTGGTGATGTTCAAGAATCTGGAACACAGGTGTACAACGCGATGACTCGTCACCCATACATGGTGGGTGGCAATGCACGAGATGTCACTGCGATCATGCAGGGAGTGTCAGGCTTAGTCGCCAAAGACGGAGCAGAAGGTGTGTATGTTGCGGCAATGCCCGATGGTCGTGCGGTAGCGCTAAAGATTGCCGATGGTTCGGAAAGATCGCGATGCACTGTGATGCTGGCGGCTCTTGCAATGCTCGGCATCGACACATCAAAGTTGCAAGCAGAACTTCAAGAGTATTCTCTTGGGCATGGTCATCCAGTGGGCGAAGTGCGTGCGATCGGATTCATGAAATGAGCAAAATCCCGTTTGTAGTGCGCATTGATAATGCTCCGCATGCAGTGGCAGAGCAGGTATCACCAACTATTCAAAGAGTGATCGCCAACAATCCTTCAAAGTTCACATATCGAGGGACCGGTACGTACATCATTGGCGACACCAACGTTGTCGTGATCGATCCCGGACCATTGCTCGACTCTCACCGTGACGCCCTTGATGAGATCTTGAGTAATCGCACTGTTCAAGCAATTGTGGTGACGCATTGTCACGCTGACCACTCGCCGCTGGCAGAGTGGCTCAAGACTAAGACAGGTGCACAGACCTACGCAATTGGTCCGCATGCTGACATCACTGGTCTTGACATCGAAGACTTTGAAGATGATCCTGACGAAGATTCACAAGATGATGCGGAGAAAACAACTGTCAGCGATGAGCCACGCGAAACAATCGACGTCGCTTTTCAGCCGGATGTGATTGTGAAAGATGGTGAAACATTTTTTGATTCACACGGGATAACGCTGACTGCAGTGTGGACACCTGGTCATACATCGAACCATCTCTGCGTGGCGTATGCACAAGAACACGCGTTATTCACGGGAGACCACATCATGGGATGGAGCACAACCGTGGTGTCACCTCCGGATGGAGATATGCGCAGTTATATGGCTTCACTTGACAAAGTGATCAATCGCAAAGATGCAATATTGTGGCCAACTCATGGCGCCCCAGTCACTGAGCCAATTGAATTTTTGCAGGCGTATCGCCAACACCGACTTGAGCGCGAGCAACAAATCATTGACGCACTGCAGATCGGTCCCCGAAATATTCAAGAACTAGTGAAGGAAATGTATGTCGACGTCGCCAAGGCTCTGCATAAACCAGCTCGACGCAGTGTGTGGTCTCATCTCATTAAATTGCATCAAGATGGTGTGGTCGTGGTGGCCAACGGCAGTGACCCCAAATTAAAATCGCTGTATAAGTTAAAGACCTGAGGAAGATCTACTTCACCAAGTTGGCTGGGAGTAGTGCGGGATCAAAAAAAGCAAAGAAATCTTTGGTCGCATTATTCAGATATCGATTTGGGTTTCCCATACGTTTATCAAGAAGTATTCCGTCCCTTTTTGATTCACCAGGCCGAGTAAAAGTAACAAATTGCGGAAGCGGTTTATTGATATCAAGTTGCATCGCAGTTCTGCAGCCAAATAAAAGCAAAACATTTGCAAGGGCATTGATATCGACATCGCCAACAGCCGCGTATAACAAACGTCCATCGTCAAGAGTGCAGATTGCTGAACGCATGACATATGTGACATTATGAAGTTCGTTGCCCCAATATGTGCCTGGGTATCGAGCAATGGATATTTCGCCATCTTGGATAACGGGTGGAAGATTTTGTCGAAGTGTTGTCCACGTGCCGTCGTTGAACATGTCTGTTCCCAAAATGCCAACAGTGCTGGATCCGTCAGCACGGATTCCAAATGTTGCCTCACCATCGATAAGTGGTCGCACGATGCGTCCCTCAGAAAGATAGCCACTCTTAATATGGTTAAAACGAAATCCGCCATTGAACGCAGCAACAAGTGCAGGGCGTGCGGCGGGCATGACTCGCTTGTAATTATTCCACGGTCCGCTGCCTGGTATTTCAGTTCCTTTAAAAAGACCAGCCGTGAGACGTGTGTGATCAATAACAACTGCACTGGCAACGACAGAACCAAGCGATGCGAGCGGTCGAATACTTGTGCTCCACATCACTGGCTGTCCGCCGACACTGGCGAGGACCCGCCATGTTCCTTCGTCTTTTAATGCTGGAGAGATCACTGGTGCAATGTTGGCTGGAGACTGTTGTTTTGTATTTGGAGAAGTTGTCGACGGCGTGTCAATTGGTAATGAAGGCTCGGTTGTAAGAGATAGAGAGTCTGCTGGTTTTGCTGAAGGCGGGCCACTGTGTAGCCAACTTTCGAGTCTGTCAACGACAAAATTAAGTTGATGATTGCGTGCCCACGCAGCAGTGTTTGTTTGCAGACTTTCATCGCGATGTCGCAGTACATACGATGCGAGTGAGATGATCGTCAGGGTGGCAAATAAACCTATTAACCCTATGGCTGTAGCAATAAGTTTTCGTTTCGGCATTGTTCACTCAGGGTAGGGGATGAGTTCACAAAATACTGCTCTAGGCGCCTAAACTTGAATCATGGCAGGTGTCCAACTGGTTAAAGTTACTAAAAATTTTGGTTCGGTGGTTGCTGTCGATGACTTCTCGCTCGATATTGCCGATAAAGAATTCATGGTTTTATTAGGGCCATCCGGATGCGGAAAATCAACAGTGCTACGCATGATCGCTGGCCTTGAAGCGCCAACAAGTGGCGAGGTTTTTATTGGTGACCAACTAATGAACGGAGTTGCACCCAAAGATCGAGATGTTGCAATGGTGTTTCAAAGTTATGCCTTGTACCCGCATAAGACAGTGAGAGCCAATATTGAGTTCCCGCTCAAAGCACGCGGAGTTGACTCAAAACTCCGCGTTGCTGCAGTCGCTGATGCAGCAGCAGTTTTAGGTCTTGCAGATCTGCTTGATCGCAAACCAGGTCAACTATCTGGTGGTCAGCGTCAACGCGTGGCACTGGCACGCGCATTGGTGCGTGACCCTCAGGTGTTTTGTATGGATGAGCCACTCTCGAACCTCGATGCAAAACTGCGTGGAGAAACACGATCAGAACTTGTCGCATTGCATCAGCGGCTCGGTTCAACATTTGTGTATGTCACCCACGATCAGGTCGAAGCGATGACAATGGGATCTCGTATCGCAGTTATCGTTGCAGGAGTTTTGCAACAAGTCGGATCTCCGACTGATGTATACGACCGTCCTGCAAATATTTTTGTCGCTACGTTTTTAGGAACTCCACCGATGAATATTTTTCCAGCACAGTTGTTTGAAGCAGGTGAGCACAGTGTCGGAGTGCGCCCTGAGCATATGCGGTTTGTTGACTCGCACTCGGGCGGAGTAGAGGCAACAATACGTTTGGTTGAGCATCTTGGACATGAAGTTCATGTCACAGGCGTTCTCGCAGATGGCACCGTCGTAGTGGCGCGACATGGGGGTGAAGAAGCATCTCCACAATCAGGAGACATGGTGACCGTGTCTGCAGAAGCGCGACATCGTCATCGATTCGACGTGAGTGGTCGTCGGTTAGCCTGATGTTTCGTCGTCGTGGAGATGGATTAATCGCTAGCGCGATGCTGGCACCAGCCATTGCAATTCTGAGCATCTTTGTTGTTTACCCTTTAGGAAGAGCGGTGTGGCTTGGTCACCTGCGGTGTGACGCGACAGGACGTAAATGTCGCACATCAGGATGGATGCAATATTTTGACGTCTTGCGCTCGAGTGATTTTCAGCACGCACTTAAAGTGACGTTTGTTTATGCACTTTTGACAGTGCCAGCAGGACTTGTTATCGGAGTTGGACTAGCGGTATTGGCGGATAAGCAAATTCGTGGCATCGGATTTTTCCGAACCATTTTTTCATCCACAGTTGCAACGTCTGTTGCTGTTGCTTCGTTGATTTGGTTTGTTTTGTTGCAACCTCAGGTGGGTCTGCTGCCAGATATGTTGTCGATGTTTGGAGTCATGAAGAATCCTGGTCTTTTAAATGATGCTGGTACTGCCTTGCCTGCCATTGCAATAACCAGCATTTGGGCCAATTTAGGTTTCACGTTCATCATTGTGACGGCGGCCCTGCAGAGTATCCCAGCAGAGTTATTTGAAAGCGCGATGATGGATGGTGCGGGCGGATGGAAACGATTTACAAATGTGACAATCCCAATGTTGTCACCAACACTGTTGTTTGTGAGTGTCGTTTTGGTCACGAGAGCATTTCAGGCATATGCAGAAGTAGACCTGCTCACTAAGGGCGGTCCAAACCCAGAGCGCTCAACTGAGACCGTCACATATTTAATCTACGGCCAGACATCGCTCGTAAAAAATGACATTGGTCTAAAGTCAACAACAGCAGTGCTGCTTTTTGTGATCTTGCTAGTGCTTAGTCTTGTTCAGTTCCGCAGTCTTGAGCGCAGAGTTCATTATGGCAACTAATACTGCAGTTGCAAAGCAACAAAAATCTTGGCGTATTTATGGTCGCTACGCGCTTTTGATGTTGGTCACTCTCATCGTCGTGTTTCCAATTTATGCGACAGTTCTTTCTGCATTTAAGTCGGGACCTGATTCCCTTGATCATCCACGGTCCCTATTGCCGACCGGACTGACTCTTGACACCATGCGTGCAGCATGGAATCTCGGTCATATGGGGCGATTGTTGTGGAACAGCCTCTTTGTTTCAGTTGCAGTCACTATTGGTGTGATCATCACGTCGGTTCTTGCTGCCTATGCGTTTACGTTCATCAATTTTCGGGGGCGACGATTTGTCTTTGGGTTCTGTCTTGCAACTTTACTTGTGCCCGTTGAAGCAACCGTTGTGATTAATCAACGCCTCATCGATTCATTCGGTTGGAAAAACAGTTATCAGGGTCTCATCGTGCCATTGCTGGCAACTGCATTTGGAATTTTTCTTATTCGTCAAGTTTTTATGACCGTGCCAAAAGAACTTATTGAGGCTGCATCGCTCGACGGTGTTGGGCACTTCGGCCTACTGCGAGAAGTTGCGATGCCTCTTGCGCGCCCGACGCTTGGTGCTCTTGCGCTATTTACATTTCTTGGTACATGGAACCAGTATTTGTGGCCTCAGGCCGTTGTGGATGATCAGGAACATCGAACAATCCAAATCGGACTTGACGCATTACGATCTGCAGACATCAATCGATTTAACCTCATTACCGCCGGCACCGTCATCGGTGCTCTTCCGATCTTTGTTGTTCTCGTTGCGTTCCAACGGCAGTTGGTGCGAGGCCTGACCGCAGGAGCAATAAAGGGCTAGTCCCTATTTACAAAAGGAGAAAAAATGAATACCCCCAAAAAGTACCTATTCATCCCGTTGATTATTCTTGCTTCGGCAGTCGGATCGGCATGTAGTTCTGGAAAGTCGGTGACAAGCGGTGGCAACACTGCTGCACCCGCTGACAGTGCAGTTGGGACAACATTGCCCGAACTCGCAGCGTGTGACACCACTGCGCTTGACTCTGTCACTTCACCGATTGAAATGACGTTCTGGCACGGAATGAACACGACACTTGCTGACGAACTTGTAAAACTTACTGACTCATATAACTCGTCGCAAACAAAAGTGAAAATAAAACTTGTTGCTCAAGGCGGTTATGAGCAGACTATTGATGCGTACCTCCAAGGTTCTGAATCAAGTCGACCTGACGTTGTGCAGATGCCCGAGTACATGGTGCAATCAATGGTGGACACCAAAACAATGTTGCCAATGCAATCTTGTGTCAATAATGCAAAATTTGACCTCTCTACGATTGGTGATAAAGCAGTTACTGCATACAGTGCGCAGGGCGTGTTGCAAGCAATGCCTTTCAACTTGAGCAATCCGGTGCTGTTCTACAACAAGAAAATCTTTAAGGCCGCAGGGTTAGATCCGGAAGTATCGCCGAAGAGCCTGGAAGACCTAAAGGCGTTCTCTGAAAAAATTATTGCTAGCGGTGCCGCTAAGTATGGAATATCTCTAGATAGCGCGCTCGATAGTGGCGGTGGTTGGTACTTAGAACAATGGTTCGCCAAAGCAGGTGAGTTGTACACAGACAACGATAATGGTCGTACTGCACGCTCAACAAAAGTGCTGTTCAATAGCAAAACTGGTACGGAGTTGTTGACGTATTTGCAGGAGTTGCTCGATAGTAAGTTGGCTGTGAGTGTTGGCGACAACGCGAGCGGACAAGATCAGTTGCTCAAGTTGGTAGACAAAAAAGAACTCACTGCAATGACGATTGCGACAACCGCAGCATTGGGTCCAGTAATGGATGTCATCAAGGGCGGCCAGTTCAAAGAGCAGATCTCGCTTGAAGACTTAGGTATCGGTCCGATGCCAGGACCAGATGGCACACAAGGCGCACTCGTCGGTGGCGCAAGCCTATGGATTGTCGATAAAGGTGACAATGTAAAAAATGCTGCAGCATGGGACTACATCAAGTTCATGGTGTCGGCACAATCACAAAGCACGTGGGCTGCGAAAACTGGTTATCTGCCAGTCAATAAATCAGCCGAGACGCTAGATCCGCTGAAAACTACGTATGCGACGGATTCACGCTTCAAGGTGGGTTTTGATCAATTGATGTCATCCAAGGATGCGCCTTCTTCAGACGGTCCCATCATCGGACCACTACGTGAAGTGCGAACTGTCGTGGCGCAGGCCGTGGCAGCAATCTTTAAGGGTGCAGATGTTGCGACTGCTCTGGCCGAGGCTGAAACCAAGGCCAACCAACTCATCAACGATTACAACGCACTGAATGGCTGAAGAATTTCTGAACTGGGGCGCCTAAAAACGCCCCAGTTCACTTTTCAAAAGATCAAGACCAAGATTGCCGAGGCTCAATCCATGAGCATGCCATTGTCGTAGGTCAAATGAAGAGCCGTATTTTTTTTCGGCGTCGTGTCGTAGGTCAAGCCACACGCGTTCTCCTAGTTTGTAGGAGATCGCCTGTGCTGGCCATCCTAGATATCGATTGATTTCAGAGCGGTTGAACTCGTCGTCACTTGATGAGCGTTCGGACAAGAACTCCAGCATCAATGCTGGTGTCCATTGCTCATTTGGATGCCAACTGGAATCTTTTGGAATTGGTAATCCACAGTGCATTCCAGTGTCAATAACAACGCGTGCAGCTCGAAACGCTTGTGCGTATAAATACCCGAGCCGATACTCAGGATTCTCAAACATTGCGAACTCGTCCATCAGACGTTCTGCGTACAACGCCCATCCTTCACCATGTCCCGATACAAAGTTGTGTCGCTGAAATCGTGAGAGTCGATCTTTATTGAGAACTGCGACTCCGATTTGCAGATGATGTCCGGGGACGCCTTCGTGGTAGGCGGTAGTTGGTTCGCTCCATCGCGGGAAGGATGTGCGACCATTTGCTGGATACCAGGTTCTTCCGGATCGAACGAGATCTTCACTCGGCGGGGTGTAATACATTGCGGCCGCACCACCTGGTGGTGAGATCATCGCTTCAATTTTGTGAATACGCGGGTCAATCTCAAAATGCTTATTTGAAATCAGAAATGACGTCGCATCATCCATGAGTTCTTGAAGCCACGCACGAAGGTTGTCTTCGCCATGTATTGCTCGCTCAGGATCGGTGTCTAGTAGGTGTCGTACTTCGTTGAGTGAAGCGCCAGGCAGAATTTCTTGGGCGCATTTGTGTAACTCAGCATCAAGACGTTTTGTCTCGGCCCATCCCCATTCGTATGCATCTTGAGCAGAAATCTGCATTCCCAAAAACTGTCGTCGAGCGATCTCGTGTCGTTGAGCACCGCATGCGTCATCGGGTGAGGCGAGGGGAGCGTATTCGTTGCGCAAGAAATCAGAGGTCGCTGCAAGAGCAGCACCTGCATCACTTGCTGCGCGTTCAAGTTGTTGCAATGGTGCTCCCTTGACGCTGGCAGCGGCCTGAGCAAACAACGCGAAAAATCCAGAACGCACTGTGTCTCCAGACCACTGACGCAACTGATCGGCGACGGCAAGTACCTGACGCTGTGATGTCACGGTTCCGTTGTCAAGCCCCAGTTGCCACGTTTGGCGCATTTGGGCAAATGCTTCTGGCACGTGAGACATGCGTTCAGCGATTACTTTCCATTGCTCAGCGGTATCTGTCGGCATTAAATCAAAAACACCTCGTGCTTCATCGACATCACCTGCGATGATGCGGATTGCTCGTAAATGTTCGCCGCCGTCATACGACATCAACGATGCTTCGAGGGCCTCGCGCAAAACACCAGCCGCCAATCGATCATCGTCAGTGTCGGCGACTGCAGAATTACATTCAGCCAATGTACGTCTTGCAAGTTGTTCTCGTTCTGCATGGCCACTCGGGCTGAAATCTGTCATTTTGTGGTCATAGCCAACGATGCCCAGGCTCGTTGCTAGCCCTGGATCGAGTTTGGCAAGATTGTCGATATAACGATCAGACAGAGAGAACACTTGTGAGGTCATGGTGACCACTATAAAGACTCAG
>JAEMRC010000014.1:2440-32192 GCA_016463545.1 Ilumatobacteraceae bacterium | reverse complement strand
ATTGACGTGAAGAAACTTGATTATCTTGATCGTGCGGCCAGTTTTGAAGAGGCAAAAAGAGTTTTTGCAGGTGATCGCACCACGTTGAGCCTGTTGACTGTTGAAACAATTCCTTCTCAGTTTAAAGTTATTCCTCTCACGACTGATCCGGCTTTAGTGCGCGGATTAGCCGACCAATATCGCAATCTTCCTGGCGTTCAGGGCGTAGCACTTGCTGAAGATGAGTTTGACGTCATATCGACAATGTCTAATTTTGTCCGAGGGGTGACGATTGCGATGTCGTTGATTTTGTTGGGTGTTGCAGTCACGCTGATTTGGAACACGATTCGCACTGCCATGGTGGCGCGCCGAAACGAAATTGAAGTGATGAAACTAGTTGGCGCAACAAACTGGTTTATTCGTGTGCCATTTATTCTCGAGGGCTTAACTCAGGGGTTGTTTGGGGCAATCGTGTCGTGCGGCGGGCTATGGACACTTAATCAGGCGTGGACAAGTGGAGTGGCCGGATTCAAGACCGGAACTGGGGTGAGTTCGTTAGTGGTGCCAGGCTCTTATGTCAGCGGAGTAATGATTATTCTCCTTGTAATCGGAGCACTAGCCGGCGGAATCGGGTCAGGAATTGCTGCGAGCAAATTCCTTGATGTCTAGTTGCACATCGTCGTGAGCGGACGCTCATCACTAGTCTGTCGAGATGGACTATCAAGAGATTCTGTTTGACATCACCGACAATATTGCCACCATCACACTTCATCGACCAGACAAGCTCAACGCTTTTACCAACACGATGATGCGCGAGGTGATTTCAGCGTTTGATACAACCGATGCCGATGATTCTGTGAGGGCTGTCATTGTTACTGGCAGTGGTCGAGGATTTTGCGCTGGCGCAGACCTTTCGGGCGGTGGCGATACTTTTTCGGGTGGCGGAAGTGATGTCGCCACCAAGCAGGGTGTTGCTCGTGACGGCGGCGGTCTTGTATCGCTGCGTATTTTCGAGAGCCTTAAGCCAGTGATCGGCGCAATTAATGGCGCGGCAGTTGGCGTTGGGGCGACAATGACGCTGCCGATGGATATCCGCCTTTCGAGTGATACCGCTAAGTTCGGCTTTGTGTTCGCCAAGCGCGGAATTGTTCCCGAGGCCTGCTCGTCGTATTTCTTGCCACGCATTGTGGGCATCTCTCGTGCAACAGAGTGGGTTTTTACAGGGAGGGTTTTTGGATCACAAGAAGCCAAGGATGCTGGTCTTATTCGTAGCGTGCACTCCCCAGAAGAGTTGATCCCAGCAGCACGTGCCCTTGCGAGTGAGATCGTCGCCAATACTTCTCCTGTGTCTGTGGCGGTATCGCGCCAGATGCTTTGGCGCATGCTGGGCGCATCTCATCCGATGGAAGCTCATCGCGTGGATTCTCGTGGCATTAAAGAGCGTGGTAAAAGTGGCGACTCGCGTGAGGGCGTAATGAGTTTCTTAGAAAAAAGAACAGCCGTTTTTCCGGACAAAGTCAGTGATGGTTTGCCAGATATCTTTCCCAATTGGGAAGAGCCACAGTTTTTCTAACGATGTCTGAACCTAGCGACACCGAGCAGTCACTGTCCCAGATCGTGGGTGGTGCAGATTTTTTCATCTCCCTTGTCGACCATTTTTATGATGGTGTGCAAGATGATGATGTATTAATCCCGCTGTATCCAGACGGTGCAAATACAACAGCAGCACGCCAGCATTTGGCTATGTTTTTAGAGCAATACTGGGGCGGATCTGATGCCTATTCAGCAGAGCGCGGTCACCCTAGGTTGCGAATGAGACATGCTCCTTTTGTGATCGGGGACAAAGAACGAGATAGGTGGTTAGTACACATGTTGGCTGCCCTTGAGGTGCAGTGTGAGTCTCTGCCAGAGCACGTGCGTGAAAATGTACTGTCGCAATTTACGGCATATGTCAAAAACGCCGCAGATCATCTCCGCAATTCTTAAACTCGTTTAATGCGATGGCGCAAAAGCGTGAAGTGCTATTGCGGCAGCAGCGCCGACATTAAGAGAATCAATTCCGGTTTGCATAGCAATTCGCGCGCGGAATGTGGATGCATTTAGTGCGTGACCACTGAGGCCATTGCGCTCAGATCCAAGCAGGAGTGCAATTTTGTCCGTAGACGCATCAATGCTGCGCAGATCTATTGCGCTGCTGTGTGGTGTTAATGCAATTGTTGAAAACCCGTGCTCATGCAGCAGTGACACAAAATCCGAACCTGGCTCACATCGACCGAAAGGTAATTGGAGTGCGGTGCCCATTGACACTCGAAGGGCTCGTCGCGCAAGCGGGTCAGCGCTCGTGGAATCCAGGAGAAGCGCGTCCCAGCCCAAGGCAACAGCGCTGCGCATGATGGCTCCGAGATTGGTGGGATTATCAACCTCTTCAAGCACCACTATTCGAGAACTTGCCTGACAGAGTTGTGTGACACTGCGCAAGGCAGGTCGCTGAAACAATCCTGTGACGTCAAGCGGGACACCAAGGCCAGTAACGATGCCACGCATCTTGTCGTCGGCGACATAGATCGCAACGTCGTCGGAAAAATGTTGTGTCAACTCCGCCGATATTTTTTGGGCACACAGAATGGCGACAGGCTCGCAACCAGCAAGACGAGCACGTTCGACGACTAAGTCTCCTTCGGCAACAAAGAGACCTGCTCCGACGGTTTCGCGTCGCTCTGATTTGCTGGCAAGTTGGCGGTCTCGCCATCGAAACGCGTCAAGTCGAGGGTCTTCAATATCCGTGACATGAACAATCACGGTTTTAGTACAGCCACGGAAACTCTGACCAATCTGGGTCGCGTTTTTCGAGAAATGACTCCCGCCCTTCTTGGGCTTCGTCAGTCATATATGCGAGTCGTGTTGCTTCGCCAGCAAAGATTTGTTGACCAACGAGTCCGTCATCAAGCATGTTGAAAGAAAATTTGAGCATTCGCTGAGCCATCGGACTCTTGGCGTTAATCTCGGATGCCCATTCAAGAGCAACTTTTTCGAGATCAGCGTGTGGCACGACTGCATTAACCATTCCCATCTGGTGTGCTTGGTCTGCTGTGTATTCTCTTCCTAGAAAAAAGATCTCACGAGCAAATTTTTGACCAACTTGCCGTGCGAGGTACGCCGATCCGTACCCTCCGTCAAACGACGCAACATCAGCATCGGTTTGTTTGAACCGCGCATGCTCTTGACTCGCCAGTGTGAGGTCGCTGACAACATGCAAACTATGTCCGCCTCCTGCTGCCCAGCCGGGCACGACACAAATAACAATTTTTGGCATAAAGCGAATAAGTCGTTGCACTTCTAAAATATGCAAACGACCAGCACGACCTGGCTCGATAGATTCTGCGGTGTCTCCGTCAGCGTATTTGTAACCGTCGCGACCACGGATTCTTTGGTCACCTCCGCTACAAAATGCCCACCCACCATCTTTGGGGGATGGACCATTGCCAGTCAGCAAGACACAGCCAACGTCAGTAGTTGATCGTGCATGATCGAGTGCGGCAAAGAGTTCATCAACAGTGAGTGGCCGAAATGCGTTACGAACTTCTGGTCGATTAAACGCAATTCGCACTGTTCCCTGATCGACCGCGCGGTGATATGTGATGTCTGTGAAGGTAAATCCGGGGACAGGTTTCCAGGCGGCAGGGTCAAAAAGGGGAGAAATGGTCACGGCTCTATTGTCACACGCCACGCCCCACTCTGCGCAACGCGAAACGGTCATAGCCTGTAGGTATGACTAGTACCGTCCTTGCCCTTGTGGGCTCCCTTCGCAAAAATTCGATGAACGCAATGATCGTGGCAGCCCTGCCAGCACTGGCTCCCAACGGTATGACGATTGTGGAGTTTGATGTTTCGCAGATCCCGCTTTACAACCAAGACGACGACACCGATACACCACCAGAAGCAATCGTTGCGTTGCGCGCAGCAGTCGCTGAAGCAGATGCCATCGTGATTGCTACTCCGGAATATAACCACAGCATTCCTGCCGTCACGAAGAACTTTATTGATTGGGCATCACGGCCATTTATGAAAGGTGTGTTGACCAAGAAAAACATCATGCTGTTGGTGTGCGGCCCAGTCGATTCGTCCGGTTCACATGGTCTAGCAGCCACGCGAGAAGTGCTTACTCTGCTTGGCAATACTGTTTCTACTGCCCTTACGGTAGGTGGAGCACACAAAAAAATAACAAGTACTGATGGAGTTGTATCTGTTGTGGATTCTGATCTTGCTCAGCAACTGCGCGATGGTCTTGTTCTGCTCGCGGATTAGTTCGTCACCAGGTATCGATCATTGGGCGTTTCTTGCCAACGCGTAGGGGTGGCGTTGGACACGATCGTAAGATTCCAAGAATTCTGAGGCGAGTGTCAGATGGGTCGATGACATCATCAATCTCAACATGACTCGCCATGTTGAGCGCGTCACCCCGTTCATATGCTGACGCAATAAGTTTGTCTTCAAGAGCCTGGCGTTCACGAGAGTCGACAATGGCTTCAAGTTCTTTGCGAAAACCCAATCGAACTGCACCTTCTAATCCCATTCCTCCGAATTCACCAGTTGGCCAAGACAGTGTTGCAATTTTGGCGTGGAAACTTCCGCCGGCCATAGCCTGAGCACCGAGACCGTAGCCCTTGCGCAAGACCACGGTGATCCAGGGAATAGTGGTGCTTGCTGCGGTCACGAACATGCGCGAGAAATGTCGAACCTGAGCAGATTCTTCGGCTGCAGGACCAACCATAAAACCCGGAGTGTCGCATAATGAAAGAAGTGGTACATCGTATGCATCACACAGTTGCATAAATCGAGCAGCCTTATCGGCAGCATCTGCGTCGATTGCTCCGCCAAGATGCGCTGGATTGTTGGCGATAACACCCATCGGCTTGCCTTCGATACGAATCAAGGCAGTCAATATTCCGATTCCAAAGGTGGATCGCAATTCAAGAACTGAGTCAATGTCGGCAAGCGTGTTGATCACCGCGCGCACATCGTAGACACGGGTGCGTTGCTCGGGAATCAATGGTCGCATTTCTTCGTCGCGATGACGCCGAAACGAAACTGTTGAACCCTGAAAATACGACAGGTACTTTTTGGCTACTGCAACGGCTTCTTGCTCGTCGGCAACGCGAATGTCAACAACACCGTTTTTGGTTTGAACTTCAATCGTGCCGATATCGGTCGGAAGAACTTTTCCGAGCCCACCACCCTCGATCATGGCAGGGCCAGCCATGCCGATATTTGTATTCTCCGTCGCAATAATCACATCACAACATCCGAGCAACGCAGCGTTTCCGGCGAAACAATATCCAGATGCGATTCCGATTGTCGGACTTAATCCTGAGAGTTGGGCAAATAATGCAAATGCCATGGTGTCGAGTCCGGCAACGCCAGGGGAGTCGGTATCGCCTGGTCGTCCACCACCACCCTCGGCAAACAAAACAACGGGTAATTGCAGATCATGGGCAATCGTAAAGAGTCGATCTTTTTTACGGTGATTTAAAAATCCCTGCGTTCCGGCAAGAACGGTGTAGTCGTATGACACCACTGCGCAGCGAGCAGCGTCATCGCCAAATTCATCTGCGTTGATTGTTGCGAGTCCTCCCACTAAGCCATCTGCAGGCGTATTCTCAATCAGGTCTTGGAGTTCGCGACGTTGGCGCTGTGCTGCAACAGCAAAGGATCCATATTCAATAAATGATCCATCATCAACGAGATCTGCAATATTTGCGCGCGCTGTTCGTTGTCCTTTATTCGAACGGCGCTCAACGGCTTGGGGTCGTGAGGCATCAGTCGTGAAACTGCGTCGCACGTTGTATCGAGCAAGGTCTGCGCGCTCTGTTGATTCGGTGATGGCCACGACGCGCGGTGTCGTTGCGTCAACGGTTCCCGGAGCGATAGATAGGAGTACCTGGGCATGGGCAACCGTGTCTCCTGCGTCAACATGTATTGCGCTGATGGTTCCGTCCACGCCAGCAACAAGAGGATGTTCCATCTTCATTGACTCCAGTACTGCGACCTCGTCGTCTGCTGAAACTTCTTGGCCAACCGTGACGCAGATACGCACCACGGTCCCAATTAGTGGAGATGTGAGAGTGTGCACAGATTTGGTCACGTCTTACGTTTTAGCCGAAAACTAGTTGTCTTGACGTTAGTCAAGGGCGTCAATGACGCGTTGTGACCAATCCAGCGACTCCGTTGAGACTCCTGCCTCATGAAGTTCTGCGCGCTGTCGTGACAATTCGAGGGCGGCCAGCCCGAGATTTTGGGGCAATGTGGCAGCGATCTGGTTTCGTAGGTGAGTCGCTAATGCGGGGCTTTTACCTTCAGTTGAAACAGCGATCACTACATTGCCATCTCGATGAGTTGCTGCCAAGTAAAACGAGCAACGTTGCGGATCATCTGCTGAATTCACCCAGATTCCTGCAGCATTTGCTTCGTCGTATATCTGTTGGTCTACGACGTGGTCACCCGTTGCCGTAATTACTAGTTGAAACTTGAGAGCATCACCAGTCGAGTAGGCGCGTTCAACCACGATGACGTTATGCATCTCGCGTAGTTCTTCTGTGATACTGAGCGCAATAACGGTGACGAGTGCACCTTCGTGCACCAGAGCGTGAGCCTTGCGTGTGGCAATTCGTCCACCTCCGACGACAAGAACTTTTCTGTCGCGAAGATCAAGCATAATTGGCAGCATGCGTGGTGCTACCTAGCGTTCACAAGTTGGGCAAGTTGTCTCGGATCGCGCAAATCTAGATCCGCGACGGCCCCAATCACAATGACGCTTGGGGCAGACGCTTGAATAAATGGTGCTTCGTGTAGCTGCAGACGCAGCACGTGCTGCTCATCTCGTGTGCCGTTATGCACGATCGCAACGGGAGTAGATGCGTCAAGTCCACCAGCCATCAGCTCTGTTGCAATTGTTGCTAGACGTTCTGTCCCCATCAAGATGACAAGCGTTGAGTCTGTGCGCGCGTGCGCACGCCAGTCAACTGACTGAGACCCTTGCGCACAATGACCAGTGATGACAGTGACTGCTCGCGAGACAAGTCGATGTGTGACAGGGATTCCGGCTGCTGCAGGAACAGCAAATGCAGATGAGATACCTGGGACGATTGTGTATTCAACACCAGCACGTGCGAGAGCTTCTGCCTCTTCGCCTCCACGTCCGAACACAAACGGGTCTCCGCCTTTGATGCGCACAACACAGGAATGTTGACGTCCAAGCGAGATCAATAAATCGTTGATGAGTTCTTGCGTGTGACTTGTGCCAGGACGCTTACCAACATTGATGAGTTCTGCCGTCGGGCATGCAAGTGCGAGGATCTCTGCAGAGACGAGTCTGTCAAACACCACAACATCAGCATGTTGCAGTAATGACATCGCCTTCACCGTGAGCAACTCTGGATCTCCTGGCCCAGCACCGACAAGATGCACGGTCATACTGCGCACTCCGAATCACCAACTGCTGCAACAAAAGGTCCTGTTTCGCCGTAATCAATAAAGAAATCTGGATTCTCGGTAGGCGCTGGAAAATGGTCGAGGTCGCGTAGATCATTGGCAATCGCATCTGCTCCACCAACACGATCCATCCACGCACGAAATGTTTCAGCAGGTGTGCGTTCGTTGGCAAAGCGACGTACTACTCGTGCAACTGCCTCCGGCGCGGCTTTGGCTGGAAGGCGCAAAGCCTTTTCGCCAAAGTGAATCTGCTCTTGACCAACGTATCCGCCCAACAACATCTGATATCCCGGTGCTGCTTGACCATGGGCGCGTCGTTCTGCTCCAAAGAATCCAATGTCAGAGGCATGATGTTGGCCGCAACTATTCGTGCACCCAGAAATATTGATTCGCACTCCGCCAACTTCAGCGAGTCCTTCTTCTTCTAGAACGTCACCAATTGCTTTTGCTAATCCACGCGATTGTGTGACCGCGATATTGCAAGTGTCTGAACCAGGGCACGCCACAACATCTCGTGCCAACTCCGCGCCAGGGCGAGCCATATCAATTACATCAAGAGCCGCGTAGAGGCGCGGCAGTTGCTCGTTGCTGAGCGCTCGAAAGACCACATTTTGGCGGTTTGAGAGACGCACATCAGCATTGAGTTCTCGCTGAATGCTCGCGAGCGCCAAAAACTGAGCGGCAGTGATGTCACCTAGTGGTGCATACGCGATTGCGGAGACTGTGCCATTTGCAGTGCCGCGAATCACGCTTGTTTGTACCCAGCGCTCATACGGATCTTTTGCACGCAACTGCACGCTGACTCCTTGACCCATGGGGGTTATTTCTCCCGTTGCCGCACGACCCGCTGGAGCGTCACCAGCAGAAACTACTTCTGGCGGAATTCCGCCTGGCCATGACGACGACGCTGGCAATGTCGTACGAATTTTTACGACACGACGACGAACTTCGTCGATGCCGATCTGATCTACTACCCACTTCAGTCGTGCACGTAGTTTGTTGTCGCGATTTCCGGTTTGGTCAAAAACTCGAAGAGTTGCTTCAATTGTTGGCAGTAGATCTTCTCGGGATGTGAAATCTTCTAGGGCTAGCGCTGGATGAGGGTTCGCCCCGAGCCCACCAGCGATGTAGACACGAAAGCCTTGCTCTATTGAGCCGTCAGGGTTCTGACGCGATGTCGCAATCACGCCGAAGTCATTGAACATTGCTTGGCCGCAATCGGTTGAGCAACCAGAAAAGTTGACCTTGAACTTGCGGGGGAGTCGCTGTCCGAGTGGATTACGTACAAAATGTCGAAATGTTGCTTCGGCCCATGGCGTGACATCAAGTTGTTCGTGCGGGCATGCTCCGGCGAGGTGACACGCCATCACATTGCGAACCGTGTCACCGCATGACTCACGAGTAGTGAGCTCGACTTTGGCGAGTTCGCGCAATAAATCTGGAATACGGGTGAGTTCAACAAAGTGGAACTGAATGTTTTGACGTGTCGTGATATGTCCCCACCCACGCGAATATTGAGTAGCGAGTGTTGCCATCAGTTCAAGTTGCTCAGGTGTGATCGAACCGGCAGGCAACTTAATTCGCGCCATTTGGTTTGTGCCGCCTTGACGCTGTCCGTAGATGCCGTTGTTTAATCGCATGACACGAAACACGTCTTCTGAAATCTCACCTGCAAGATATTGCGCGATTGCGATTTCAAATCGCTCGATATCGGCGTACTGCTCAGCGACGAGATCTCGCGCCTTTTCTATTACTGGTGGTATTGCCATCTGAGGCTCGATTCTGTTGTCGTCGCTAAATCCGACTATTCCAGTCAAGATTATCGGGATTTGCCCCGAGGGGCAACAGAAGCACCTAAATACTGGGGTTGTGGCCGATTTCTCGCAGGGCGTCAGACAGGGCCTGGCGCAAGCGCAGGGTGTGCTCGGGCAAGAGGTGAGCCACCATTCCCTGCCCCGGACGACCTACTTCTTCAACGGTCAGCACGACACGGGGGATGGCGTCGTCGTAATCGTCGCTGATGCCGACTGCCCAGGAGAGTGGCGTTGCATCGTCAATTCCGGCAAGGTCGGATTCGCTAAAGGGGTAATCATCGATTGATCTACGCATGATGTGAGTATGCCACCACAAGGTGCTCAGTCGTAAATAGTTGCCCGCGTTGCGCGCCGACGCTCTCTGGCGTAATCGTTGATCGCGTAGTGCATGGTGTACCTGTTGTCCCATAGCGCCACATCACCAGCGCTCCAACGCCAACGAACTTGCAACTCTGGTCGCTCGGCACGCTCAAAGAGCATTGCCAGAAGATGCACAGACTCAATTTGGGCGACACCATTGACCGCAGTAGTCCAGCCACGATTGGCGTACAACACTGGCTCACCGGTCTTGTGATGATGCGTCACCATTGGATGTTGCGCTGTTCCGG
Source organism: Ilumatobacteraceae bacterium (assembly GCA_016463545.1). Lineage (GTDB taxonomy): Bacteria > Actinomycetota > Acidimicrobiia > Acidimicrobiales > Ilumatobacteraceae > UBA2093. The sequence continues at coordinate 22,303 of JAEMRC010000014.1, read as the reverse complement.
TGAGTGGTGGTCGACCATGTGTGGCAGTGAGTTCAGCGATCAGTCCCTGAATCGGTGCACTGATTTTTCGGTGGGCGGCAATCTGCGATGACCACATCGTGTCACCACCACTAACTGCGGGGATGTGCATGGCAAACAACGAGCCCTTTGGTGGATTATCAACAAACGTGACATCCGTGTGCCAATTAGAAGTTGTGCGCGGGTCGTGCTTTAAACCCGTGTCAAGAACAAGCAATTCAGGGAAACCTTGCTCAGCCAAAGTTGGTGCACCGCGATAGTCAGATCCAGAGTCAGTAGTGGCGGCAATTCTTTGACCAAAGTGTCGAGCCATTGACACTTGTTGTGCTGACGTAAGATGAAGTTTTGGAAAAAATAATACGAGATGTTTGTCCCACGCATCAACAAGTGTTGCTACTTCGTCGGGTCCAATATTGTCGGCGTCTACACCTTCTACGACAGCACCAAGTGCTGCTGGCAACGGTGTAATTTTAATTGCTGTCATATGCGCTCCAGTATCTGGTAATCACTCACTTGAGTGTCGTCTGTTCCGAGATCAGTAAAATTATCGTACGCCCGAGCCGCCATAAAGCTTCGCCATTGAATAGGGCGATAGCGAGGTCCCGCTGTACAGAGTTCTGGAATTGGCTCAATGATCGCATCCCGCTGTGGATTTGAGAAATACGGAATGCTGAAGCGACGTTGAGTAGTCATCGGCACAACACGATGAATTGCGGCACGGTATCGGTCATTTGTCCATGCTTGCATCATGTCTCCAAGATTGACAACGATGGTGCCATCTGTTGGCGCAATATCAATCCAGTGTCCATCTCGTGCTTGGGTTTGCAATCCACCGGTGGTGTCTTGAAGAAGCAAAGTCAGTACGCCTGGATCAGTGTGATACCCAAGAGCGGTTTCTCCCAAGTCAGCAAGGCCATTGCGTTCGTTTTCCGGAACAGGATCACCGATGGGGTAGTGGTTGAGACGCACCGTGCTACTCGTACGGGCACACGATGTCAGAGATCGAGAATGCGCAGTTAACTGCAGCGCATCGTGCAGCAACGACAGAGTGCGATCAGCCAATGTGCTGAAGGCATCAAAAAAATCCACCATGACTTCTTTAAAATCAGGTAGTCCATCGGGCCACTGATTGCGGGCGTCGAGAAGTGTTTGTGTGGGATCAATAAAATCAAGAACCTCTTTGGTGTCTCGCTTGCGTTTCGTGAGTTCACGATCGAAATACCCAAGTGGATTATCCTGTGATCTCGTAATTGATGTGCGCACAGAACGGTCGGCATCAAAAAAACGTCGTGTCTGTATCCAAGTTTGAGAGATCAAATCATCAAGGCCATGACCGCTCAACAAAAAGAATCCGTGCTCGCGACATGCCGCATCGATTGCTTGCAGAGACGTTGATGTTGGATCTGAGATATCAACAGTCGGGACAACGATCATGTCCTATGTTCGCACAGCAAAGAGCAATCCCTTAGGGGTGGAGCCAAGTTGGGAACGGTTCTCATTATTGTTATACTCAGGGCGTGGCGAGACAATCCAAGCAGTATCCAACCCGCATTTCTGGCGCACGAGCGCTTGTACTAGCGGTTTTGGCTGTCTTGACCACCGCCTGCACGAGTTCAGGAAACGTCCAGTCAGGCACCTCCAAGACGCCCGTAGTGGTTGCCACATACAGCATTCTTGGCGATCTTGTTGCAGATCTCGTAGGTGATGCAGCCAAAGTTATTGTGGTCATTCCTAATGGACAGGATCAACATGAATTTGAGCCATCAGCAAAAGTTGTCGAGCAAATCAACAACGCTGACTTTATTGTGTCAAACGGGCTCGATCTAGAAGAGCATCTCACGGATGTGTTGGCTGAAGCAGCCACTCGTGGTGTTGGAGTTTTCATGGCTGCCGAACACGTCACCCTAAGAAAGGCAAATGCGGAGTTGACCGACGCCAAGGATGGTGCAGAGTTGACCGATGCAAAAGACGGCAACGATCCACATCTGTGGCTTGATCCAATCACGCTGGCGGAGATGATTCCAGATTTATCAAATGAGTTAGGAAAAGCTCTTGGTCTGGATTTGAGCGATAGCGCCGCTCAACTGTCATTACGTCTGGCCACGATCGATGTCAAAATCAAGGAGATCATGTCGACTCTGCCTCGTTGTGCATTGGTCACAGGACACGACTCGCTTGGATATTTTGCGGCGCGATACGGATGTCAGATTGTTGGAGCAGTGATCCCGAGTTTGTCATCCTCTGCAGAAACTTCAGCCGGGGAGCTTGCCGATCTAAAGACGGCAGCAACGCAGGCGAATGTGCGCGCTGTGTTTACTGAAATGGGAACGCCCCGAGCGGTGGTTGACCAGATTGCCAAGGAAGTTGGTGTGAAATCAGTAGAACTCCGAACACATATGTTGCCTGCCGGTGGCCACTACGGCGACGTCATGATTCAGTTGGCGACTTCTATCGCCGGTGCGCTGAAGTAAGTCTGCTGAACTAGACCCATGGGAGATTTCTTGCTGGGCCCGTTTAATGACAATGAGTTTTTGCGACTCTCGCTCATGGCGAGCGTTTTAGTTGCATGTACCTGCGCAGTCGCCGGAACATTTGTAGTGCTGCGGGGTCTTGCTTTTGTTGGTGATGCACTTGCGCACGGCGTTGTTCCGGGTGTCGCGACGGCAACACTCCTGGGTGTGTCTGGAGTTCTTGGCGCTGGTGTCGGGGCAGTGGTCATGATGTTTGGAGTCGGGGTGGTGTCTCGTCGCTATCGAATGTCTAGCGACACATCAATCGGCTTGTTGTTTGTTGGCATGCTCGCCCTCGGAGTGATTATTAACTCGCGATCACGCTCTTTTTCTGGAGACATCACAACAATTTTATTTGGAGAAGTTCTTGGGGTCAGTGGGGCAGATTTGTTGTGGCAGTTCGGTGCGCTGACGGCGGTGTGCGCTATCGCTTGGGTCTGTCGCCGACCATTTTTACTGTTGTCTGTTGACGAAGGACTTGCCCAGACATCAGGATTCTCTGTGCGTCGCTATCACAACATGATGTTGGGCATGGTCGCACTGACCGTCGTTGCCAGTTTTCAAACTGTCGGCACATTGCTTGTCATCGGCATGTTGATTGCGCCGGCAGCAACAGGTGCATTATTTGCCTCTCGAGTATCGACTGTGATGTTGACTGCATCTGGTGTCGGAATCGTGTCTTCGTATATTGGATTATTGCTGAGTTACCATGCTGATCTCGCCGCTGGTGCAAGCATTGTTTTAGTGGCGGTGCTGATATTTACGTTGTGCGCCATTGTCGTGGAAGTGCGACGCTGGCAAAATCATCGCAAGGATATTCACCATGATCATGAACAGCCACATATTCACGCCCAGGTGCATCTCTGATGTCTGCAAACATTGTTGCGTCATCTCTGGCAGTCGGATATGGACATCGTCCAATTATTTCTGGGGTCGAGTTCACCCTTGAGCCAGGAGCACTGATGGTGCTGATAGGTACAAACGGTTCGGGTAAATCAACCTTGTTAAAAACGCTCGCCGGTTTATTGACGGCTCAATCTGGTTCTGTGCAAGTACTCGGAGCAGAGCCCGGCATTCTGCCGGCGCGAGTCGCATATTTGCCCCAGCATCCTGTGTCGTCGCACTCACTTCCATTACGCGTGCATGACGTCGTGGCAATGGGTCGCTTTGCTCATCGCGGATTACTTCGACGCACAACGGCACACGATACGTCAATCGTGATAGATGTGATGAAAAGAACTGGAGCAGATGAATTTAGCGCTCGTGCGCTTCGTGATCTTTCGGGTGGACAACAACAACGAACGCACCTAGCACAGGTGCTTGCACGACAAGCAGAAGTCTTGTTACTCGATGAACCAACAGCGGGTCTTGATATCAACGGTCGTCAGGCCGTTGCCGATCTCATCTCACAGGAGAGATCTCGCGGCGTGACCGTCGTGATGGCAACGCACGAATTAGGTGACGCCGAGGGTGCAGATATTGTGATGTTGTTGGCACAACGCGTTGTCGCTCAAGGAACCCCTGCACATGCGCTGAGCGATGCCGCATTGCGCGAATGCTTCGGCTTTACCCAGCCCCATTGATGTATTGACGTCTGCATGTGGCATGAATCGGTAGTCTGTGGACATGCCGCAGAAGATGTCGTTTACGATTGATGTCGAAGACATCCGCACAAGTAGCGATCAGCAATACAGGGTGAGGCTTAATGTTGATCGGGTATTAACTTGGCTACACGATCGAGGTGTTATCGGAACAGCCTTCATCGTAGGCACGCTTGCAGAGTCTGACCCATCGCTTGTGCGGGCGATTGTTGACGCTGGTCATGAAGTTGGGTTGCATTCATGGACGCACACGGCGATAGAAAAACATTCGCCACTTGACTTTGGCCGCGACATTAAAAAAGGGCGCGAACTACTGCAAGATATTTCTGGGCAACCCGTCAATGGTTTTCGGGCGCCGTTCATGTCACTCACTGCGCGCACGCCACACGCACCTGAACAAATCGCGGGGGCTGGATTCATGTATTCATCGAGCGTTCTGCCCGCGGCTAGCCCACTCTTTGGATTGCCCGGCGCGCCGACGACACCCTTTCTTTGGGAGTGCGGTCTACTTGAACTGCCGTGCCCCGTTACGCGTATTGGGCCACTCACGATTCCGTTTTTGGGTGGCACATATATCCGTCTGTTGCCTCGCATTATCACGATGCGCGCGTTGAGACGCCAAGACGAAGAATCTGTGATGTGGACATATTGCCATCCATGGGATTTCGATCTCGAAGAACGTTTTCGGCAATACCCAGAGACAGGTTTTGTCACATCAATTCTTTGCTTTCGCGGACGGCGTCGAATGTTCCCACAACTCGGAGCAATCATCAACGATCTTGATTGCTCGTCGTTGTCAGAGATTGCTTCTGGACTTCTTGCGCCTAATGCAACGCCACTCAGTATGTTTTCAATTGCGGGTCGCGACGCAGCGTGATCTCATGAATGCAAGTTTCGGATCTGATGCAGATCTTGCAGGCGTCATACACTTGATGCAAGAGGTTTTCCCTCATCCCGAACGATTTACTATTGAACGACTGGCGTGGTCTTATCGACAACATCCACTTGGCGTGGCTGCAGTTGGACGCAGTTTTGATGACGAGGCAAAGCAAATCGGAAACTATGCCCTCGTACCACTCAAGTTGACTCACGGTGAAAACAAGATCGTGCTGGGTCTTGGAGTTGATTTGGCGGTGAGCCCGAGCGCTCGTGGGACCGGAACTTTTCGTACAACGGTAAATCATTCGTACGAACAAGCGAAGCAACAAGGATTCGCCGGCATTTTGGGAATCGCTAATGCCCAATCAGCACCGCGAATGGTGAAGGCTTTGGGCTGGAAACATTTGCCTTCACTAACGACGCGTTTGCTCTTGGCGGGCGGTTCTGGCAGCGGAACTTCAGCACCGTATACGCCATCTTTGTTAAGCGCAGAGCCATTTGTGTCCGCAATACGCAAAGTTTCTTTTACAAACGAAGACGGATGGCAGCAAAGTTGGGATCTAGATCTTTTGCAATGGCGCTTGTCAATGCCGGGCGCACGGTATTCACTACACGTACTTGATGATTGCATTGCAGTGAGCACCACTGACAAGGTAATGGGAATACCAGTTGGTGTATTGCTCAAAGTATTCGCATTTCAAGGAGTTGCTCGCGTCAACGGTGCAGCAGTTGCTATGCGACTCGTGCGACACCACAAAACGCCTTTCGTTGTTCATTGGGGCCTGAATCCCGTTCTAGGTGGGCGGGGAGTACCGCTTCTTAAACGATTACAGCCGTCTCCGCTCGAAGTGGTTTTGCATCTCTTTGACGACTCTCACGCGTCACTGGACATCAGGCTCGACTCGTTTGAGTTACTCGATTTTGACGCGTACTGACGCTGGGTGTTCCATCGGTGTATCACGGCTTGACCAAAATAAAACAGTCCCACAGCAGCAGTAATAGCCAATGTTGGCTCAGCGATAGCCCGATAGCGCGTGTTGCCAAAAGTTGTCGCAACAACAAATAGGGATGTAGCCAATGGCGCAATCAAGGTCAAAAAGGTCTGTTTTGAGTCGCGGAAAATTTTATAAAATCCGAATGCAACAAAAGGCAATAGAGCAAAATACAAATACCAAGCAGCAAATGCAACGGGCTTGCGCCGCCCTTCGGGAATCACATCGCTTCGCATCTGATTAGTTGGCTTATAAAAACCGGTGACGCGACCAATACGAATTGCCACAGACTTGATGAAGTAGCGCGGATGTTGCTTGATCCATTCCACAGTGTCTTGACGAAGTAACCCGTCAACAACGGCCTCGTTCATTTTAAGATATTGATGCACGGTCGGAACCTTGTCCGATATTTTTCCATTTGGAAAATCGGTTTGCCAGTTTGGACTGATTGAGGTATTAGGAATCTCTTGAGGATGCTCGATTGCCCATTTTTTGGTGACTCGCTCTGCCGCTTCGACTGCACAGAAATATGACCACCGACCTGCATACTGTCCAGCAACATCTGCGCAGTTGCTTGCCGCGAGTGTGACGCCTGCGCTATTTGATAACGGAACAAAGCGGTCAAAGCGTGCTGTGTTGTACGCAGCCCATGGCGTGAGAACAACAATGGCAACTCCGGCCATGATTGCCGCATGTTTGACTGCAGTTCGTGACCGTTGCAGAATCAGCACACCAAGTGTGAGCAAGACTATTGCCATCAGCAATTCAGCACGCGACAAAATAGCGACGCCAGCCAGAACTCCACCCAATATGTACCAACGGTTGCTCTTGAATTGAGTACTCGAAACGAAGAATAAAAGTAACGAAGCAGATGCAAGAATTGCCAATGTCTCAGACAAGATCATTCCATCCCAACTCCAAAAGGATGGATGCAATACAGCAATTGCTGCTGCAATCAGACCAACAGTGTTGCCACGGATCTTGCGCGCCACGTATCCGACAACAGCGATAGATGACGAACCCAAGAATGCCGAAGCAATCTGATGCGAAAGTGTTGAACGCATGCCCAAAAATGACCACAATGCCAGCCAGTATGAATACAACGGAGGATGTCCAGCGGTTTGACGAATGATTCCAAAACGCTCGTAGACGATCACATTCATCCATCCGTTTCCGTTGGCAAGTGAGTTGCCTTCCTTGTGATACACGATGGCATCACCGATCATGAACGAACCGCTGTATTGAAGCCACAATAAATAGGCGAGTCGGATCAGGAAACCAACAAGCACGAACCACCCAATCCGCCGAGCAAATATGCGTGCTTCATCCTGCATTCCATTGAGCCTAGTGAGAAGCCTCTTACCCGCAAGGGACGCGTCTTACGGTGTAGAGTTTTTACCATCATCAATTACGTAGCGGCCTTTTCGTGATTATTCCTCGCAAATTTAGTGTGGTCATAAATCAGATCATCGACTCATGGGTTCCGCCGATTTTGCGCGAGTCATGGCTTTTCCGAGCACCCGCTCGGTTTTTTTACCGTAATGCGCCAATCCAGATCGACAAGTTAAAAGAGCATGCCTTTGAGATGTCAGACGCAGAACTGCGACTCTTTTATGAAGAAACAACTTTGTTCGTCCATCAAGGAGTGACAGATCTTTCACCCAAATCAGCACAAGGTGTGCTTGACGCTATTGCAAGCGGCCCCGTCTTAGAAGTCGGCTGTGGTCACGGTTGGCTTGCCCAGCAGATCAGCAAAAAGTTTCCAGTTGTAGCGACAGATTTTTCTTTATATGGCTCGTACGTCTCGCTGACCCACTCGGGTTTCTCTGCTGTTGAGTCAGACATCATGTCACTTCCATTTTCTGACAACTCGTTTCCGACAGTGGTATGTACACACACTCTTGAGCACGTACCAGATTTTCAGCGAGCCCTAGCAGAACTGCGGAGAGTCTGTTCAGAAAAACTGATTGTCGTGGTACCGCGTCAACGGCCCTACAACGTAACTTTTAATCCACACGTGCATTTCTTTCCGTATCGATGGTCGCTTTTGGCCTACACGGGTGCGCGCCAACTAGAAAGTCTCGAACTTGTCGGTGGCGACTGGCTCTTTATTGAATCAATGACGAAATAGTTACGATTTCGTCTTTTGAGTGCCAACACGTAATTCACGAAATGGTTTATCGCGCGAGTCATCAGGCTCCTTGGGCAACCCAAGCGCTCGCTCACCGATGATGTTGCGTTGAACTTCGTCCGAACCACCTGCAATCGATGTTGCTTGCACAAACAAGGCAAACTTATGAAACAAACCATGTGCAGGCGCATCTTTACCAAGCAACATTCCGTGTGCACCGATGATGTCAAAACCTAAGTCCCGAACAACGCGTCCGGTGAGACTGGATTGCAGTTTTAGGGTCGATGTCTCTGGTCCGGGGGCTGCTCCTGCTCGAGCATTTGCTTTTGCCCGCTGTGCGGTCCATTTTTGCGTCTCACGCATTGAGTGAAGTTTCATCAGCCTCTGACGGATAACTGGGTCGTTAGCGCATTTGAATTCTTTAACGAGATCGTTGAGTACTTCGGTAATGCCGCCGCTCGTAGCAAAAGAAAATGCATCAACTTCTGTGTTTTGAATCCGACGAAAGTGGTCAACAGTGTGCGTTACATCAGGATTACTAAACAATGTTCCGCCACCACCGCCAACGCCAGGGTTATTGGAGTCACGCTCGTGGGAGAGCGTTGTCATGGCAACTGCCCATCCTTGACCGAGATCGCCGAGGCGATTGTCATCATGAACACGAGCCTCATTCATGAAAACTTCATTAAACGCTGACTCACCAGTCATTTCACGTAACGGCCGGATTTCGATGCCGGGCTGTTGCATCTCAATTAAGAAATAGGTGAGTCCCTTGTGCTTTGGAACATCAGAATCCGTGCGTGCAATTAAAATTCCGTACTTCGCAAAGTGGGCACCAGACGTCCAGACTTTTTGACCTGTAATAATCCATTCATCACCATCTCGCACGGCGCGTGTTTGCAATGATGACAAGTCTGAGCCGGCACCTGGTTCACTAAAAAGTTGACACCACACATCCCGGCCAGAAACGATCCCTGGCAGGAAACGTTCTTTTTGCTCGTGTGTTCCGTGAGTCAGAATTGTTGGCGCGGCTAAAAATGTTGCAATGCCGGTTCGTGGTCCAAATACTCCGCGCTGCATTCTGTCGCTCACAACTTGTCGTGCAACTGCTGACGGCAATCCCTGACCACCGTATTCTTGTGGCCACGCCGGAAATCCCCAGCCAGATGATCCGAGTTTTTGCCACCAGTCACTCAGCACGAGATCAGATGACCAATTCTTGGCGTACCACTCTTGGGCGCGGTCAAGAGCCTTGTTGAGCGAGGCATCCATGGCTAGGTCTGTATCGGCGGAGTTACTCATTCGTGGTCCCTATAAAGGTTGACTGACGCGTTGTAAAACAACTCGGACGCCTCCCATGTCTGGGCGGGTCCAGATCATGTGACCATCAGCATCGAGTCTGCGCGTGACTTCTATCCCTGGAATACCAACGGGTCGCAGTACAAAAACCTCGTCTTCGTAACTAGCAACGATATGAATTGGAGTTGTGTAGTCAAAGACAGACACATCGTGAACGCCATTTTCTTCGGTGCCGTCGGCACGAGCATCAGCGATGGTTCCGCCGCCACAATCAACAATGCGATTGCCACACTGCTCGATGCGTTCTGTGTACGACATCAGACGATCATCTGCCAAAACTGGTTCGCCACCGCGAGTGGCACTTAATGTCTTCCAGACTCCGCGCAAGTCTGGTGCGCCGTCAACAAGTGGTTCCGTGCAGCCAGCAAGAATGAGCGGTGGGAATGTTGCGCCATAGCCTCCGGGCGGAGTGTGCGCAACTGGAATCTCATCAGCTCTCATAAAAGCACGGTATCAGACGAAAGTTGCCTGACGATAATGCGAGAAGTTCAAGATGATTTGTTCATTGATTGTCGAATGCGAACATAGACAGATTCTCCAACAATGTGAGTGAGTTCATGACGAAGACTGTCAACGACTTCTTCTTCGCCGACGTACGCATCGTTTCCCTCGGTGCAACACCATGCCATTGTTGTGCCGTCATCACCCCAGTCACGTCGTGCCCACGGGCGAACGGTTGCGACTTCAACATTGTCGTCGCGCATTTCCCAGTCCACCTTGAGGGGCAATTGCCAGCAAACAGATGGTTTCCATTCTGTGACAGGCTCATCAAAGTGCGCAGCCGCTAATTGCAATGAGCATCCCGCGCCACCGACAAATCCGGGACGATTAAGAAAGATGCATGCACCGTCCACGACGCGCGTCGCATTGCGTGTCTCGTCGGCGAAGATTCCATGTTCAGCAGCGTGGGCTTGATATTGAAATAAATGTTTTGGCGTCATAGCCGCCGCAGCCGACAGGTTCATTGCTTCGTCGACTCCGTCTAGTTCTGCTCCGAGCGAACAACATCCTCTGCCGTTCTCTGTGTTGACTTCACTCTCAATGCCTTTGCATCCGCGTCCCCAGATGCAGGTCCAACGTGATTGCAAGAAGTCGGTATCAAATCTCCACACCGTGTCGCCATCATCAATGTCGGTGTACTCAGCCATCACGCCACACTAGGGGTGCGCGAGCCGAGTTGTCGGCGAACACTCCGATCAATGAGTACAGCAACACCAAGCAGGGCGATGGCTGCAATTCCGTCCAGCCACCAATGATTACCAGTGGCAGAAACTGCCAACATGGTGAGAACTATGTGCAGCGAGAATAACCACCGCCAGCGGCTAGTTGAAGCAGCAACAACACCAAATGACACAAGTGCAGCCCAGCCAACATGGATAGACGGCATTGCCGCAAATTGGTCAGAGACTCCTGTGCCGACTGGCCCATACACGGAGAATCCGTAACGTGTCGCAAGATCGATGTATCCGAGTTCTGGAAAAAATCGTGGTGGAGCCACGCGAACGAACCGAATAACAAGGCATGCAGCAGTCAACATGGCTAGACAATTTCGCCACAAGGGGTAATGATCCCGATGTCGAATAAACAGCCACACCAAAAAAATTATTGTGGCAGGAACATGAGCGACCGCATAAAAAATATTTGTTGCTCGCGCAAGCCAGTCGTATCTCATGACGAAATGTTGCAAAGAAAGCTCCGTCGGAAAAAATAGATGATGTTGCAGAGTGTCAATGCTGCGACCGCGCGCAATTGCGCCATCTGGTTTGTCAAGCGGCAGAACCATTGCCAAGCGCCACAGTGTGTATAGAAAAGAAATAAGTGCAAGTTCGGTGCACGCCGCAATGATGAATATCCGCGAACGAGTCTGCGGGAGTTTTCGAAGCAGGAGCGCAGTGACACCACAGATGAGCGCAGAGATCGCTGCTTGATCCCATGTCACCCATTTCATCTAGAGACCCCTCAACAAAATTCTACAGAGAACGTTTTCGTTGAGCGATGTGTAATGAGCAGCAATGAGCAGCAAAGAGAATGGTTGGGCTAACACGCCCAAGGGCGTGCTCACAATGGTGGAGCTGGGGGGAATCGAACCCCCGTCCATCAGGCGCTAGACGACCGCGCTACGACCATTCCCACTTCGGTGCTAACGCAACACCACCGGTGGGTCGATTTCCCATCACCGAAGTGGTGGGCCACGTGCCGTCTTTGCGACATGTCAGCAGACTTTCCTGCAGCCAGCGTTCTTTCTCGCTGTCATCCTTCGCTTCTGTTGCCGGGCTGCGATGGATTGGCCCCGTGCGGCATTGCTGCTCACGGTGTCTCTCAACTACCTAATGAATTAGGCGGCGAGAGCGAACTGCTCGTTGGCAATTCTTTTTTTGCCCTGTTTAACGAGTCTGAGCAACTCGGGTCGCACGTCCGGCCAACGAAACTGGTGTCGAAACCTGTCAGCCCCGTGTGTCGGTTATACGTCATCAGTGTAGACCAAGGCTGGAGCAATAATGCACGGGTTAATCGTTGCGTTTGCGCTGACGACCAAGAGCTTTTTGCATCTCGCGTTGTGTATCGCGCTCGGCAATTGCATTGCGCTTGTCGGGAGCCTTGCGTCCTTTTGCGAGCGCAAGTTCTACCTTGACTCGTCCACCTACTAAACGAAGCGAGAGTGGCACAAGCGACAAGCGCTCGCGCGCAATGCGCTCTCCAAGGCGATCAATTTCTGAACGATTGAGTAACAACTTGCGAGAACGATCTGGGTCGTGAGCGCCCGTTCCGACCGCAAATCGATAGGGCGGAATATGCACTCCATCAAGCCATATCTCGTGGTCAAGCACCCGTGCGTAGGCGTCGACGATTTGCACCTGACCAGACCGCAGGCTTTTGACTTCGCTTCCGAGCAGCACAATTCCGGCCTCGACCACATCCAGGATGCTGTAGTCGTGGCGTGCTTTGCGATTGCTCGCTAATACGGTGTCGGGTGTTGTAGTCATAGAGCAAACGGAGCGTACAGGTAGCCTGTGGTGTCTATGTCAGGTGCATTCCTCCGCGGTGAACTTCATGTCCCAACACTTGCCCTCAGGCAGATGATCGCCCACGCCTATGACTGTTACCCATATGAGGCGTGCGGGCTCTTGGTGGGGGATGCCACGGCGAGACGCGCGGTGCGTTTTGTGCCCACCACGAATGTGGCCGCGAGTGCTCGTATCTACACAATTGACGCCAAAGAGCATCTTGTTGCCGAGCGCGCCGCAGAGGCAGACGGCCTAGAGATCATCGGTGTGGTGCATAGTCATACTCACTCCGAGCCGTACCCCAGCCCAACTGATGTGGCTCAAGCTCCGGACCCAGAATGGTCCTACATCATCGTCAGTCTCAAGCGCGGCTTGCCTGAAACCCGCAGTTATCGGCTTGTGAACGGCACAATTGCCGAAGAAACCCTGGTTCCCGTCTAGCCAAGTGCCCGTTAAAGGGTTACAATTATGACAGGATTCGTCGGGATTAGCCCGAGACCAGAAAGTGCCCACAATGTCAATCGCAGACCTCCATCGCCGCGGTGGTTCAGTGTTTGTGTTGCAGAGCGCACTCGATCTAATCGGCAATACGCCACTCGTTGATGTCTCGGTGTTGTCACCTAATCCAAATGTACGCATTGTCGCCAAATTAGAAAATCAAAATCCTTTTGGCTCAGTCAAAGATCGCATTGCAAAAGCAATGATCGAAGACGCTGAAAAATCTGGTCGACTTGTAGCAGGGCAGCGAATCATTGAGCCGTCATCTGGCAATACCGGAATCGCTCTCGCAGCCATTGCCAAGATGAAGGGGTATCCCATCACCATCGTGATGCCAACTTCGGTGAGTATCGAACGTCGTCAGATGCTCGAGGTGTTTGGTGCTGACATTATTTTGACGAATGGCAAAGAAGGTTCAAATGGCGCCGTGCGCCGCGCGCAAGAACTCGCAGAGCAACACCCAGAATGGTGCTTCTTGTATCAGTACGCCAACGACGCAAATCCTCGCGCGCACTACGAAACAACTGGTCCAGAAATTTTCAGAGACTGCCCAGAGATCACGCACTTTGTCGCGGGTCTTGGCACGAGCGGAACCCTCATGGGAGTCGGACGTTATCTCAAAGAACAAAATCCAGACATCAAAGTCATTGCAGTAGAACCTCCACTTGGCGAACAAGTAGAAGGTTTGCGCAACCTTGATGACGGATACATTCCACCAGTATTTGACAACTGGCACGGACGCGATCTGCTTGATCGCAAACGAGTTGTGCGTCCACGCGAATCAATTGAGTGGACAAGGCGTCTTGTGCAGGAGTGCGGAATCTTTTCTGGCATCTCAGCAGGTGCATCACTCGCTGGCGCTATCAAAGTAGCGAGTGAAATAGAAGAAGGAACCATCGTATTTATCGTGTGTGATGGTGGCTGGAAGTATCTCTCGACAGGTGCATACACAGAAGACCTTGATGTAGCCGAACAAAACGCTGAAAAGATCATCTACTTCTAAATAGGTCCATTGGCGTAGCCTGATGTGATGGCTTCTGGTGTAACGCGCCCAATCGGCATGTTCGATTCAGGTTTTGGCGGACTCACGGTTGCTCGTGCCGTTATCGATCTGCTACCAGCAGAAGATTTGGTGTATATCGGAGACACTGGTCGGTATCCGTATGGTCCAAAACCAGCAGACGAAGTACGTGGATACGCTCACGAACTGGCCTGGAGTCTGGTGCGTGATTTTGACGTCAAGGCGATTGTCATTGCCTGCAACACAGCGGCATCGGTTGCGTTTGAAGAACTCGCAGCAGAACTTCCTGTTCCGATCATTAGCGTCATTGAGCCAGGCGCGCACGCACTGTCTTTGACGACTCGAAATAAAAAAGTCGGAGTCATCGGAACAGTTGGCACTATCGCATCAGGCGCGTATCAACGCGCGTTGGCACAGGCTGATCCAACGCTGCAACTCACGGCGACTGCATGTCCTGGATTTGTCGAATTTGTTGAACGCGGCACAACGTCCGGAGATGACGTCGCAATTTTGGCTGAGGCACTTTTGGCTCCCGTTCGAGACGCCGGAGTAGATGCTTTGCTGTTGGGGTGTACGCATTATCCGTATCTGTCGCGAGTGATTGCCGACGTCATGGGACCAGATGTAGTTCTTGTGAGCAGTGGTGATGAAACAGCGTTCGCACTGGCGGCCTTACTGACCAAAGCAAATAGTCGTCAAGAAACAGGGCGCACGGGCGTACATCAGTTCTTGTCTTCTGGGGATGTGCAATGGTTTGCCGATCTCGGCAGACGATTACTTGGTCCTGAACTTGCGAATGCACAACAATGGACAACTGGAGGAATAACAACATGACACGCCCCGACGGAAGAGCAAACGATCAATTGCGCCCAATGACATTTGAGCGTGATTTCACAGAGATGTCAGCCGGCAGCGTGCTGGTGAGTTTTGGCAAGACACGCGTGTTGTGTACTGCGTCGATTGACGAAGACGTACCGCGCTGGATGAAAGGTAGTGGCAAGGGTTGGGTGAGCGCTGAATATTCGATGTTGCCAGGCTCGTCTCCTGAGCGAGTCGATCGAGAAGCAGCAAAAGGTAAGCAGAGTGGCCGAACCGTTGAAATTCAGCGCCTCATTGGTCGGTCGTTACGCGCTGCATGTGACATGTCGGTGTTGGGCGAGCGGCAGTTGCTCGTGGACTGTGATGTGTTGCAAGCAGATGGCGGAACACGCACTGCAAGTATTTGTGGCGGATTCTTGGCACTGCACGACGCTGTGACGCGCCTGATTCAAAATGGCCGCATCGCTGCCAACCCACTGCATTCATATTGCGCTGCAATCTCCGTCGGAATCTGTTCGGGTGTCCCTGTGCTTGATCTTCCGTACGTCGAAGACAGTTCTGCCGAGGTTGACATGAACGTTGTGATGCTCAAGTCAATGACCGGAGCAGAGCCACGTTTTGTCGAGGTACAAGGCACAGCAGAAGGAATGGCGTTTTCGCGCAGTGAATTGGATTCTTTGCTCGGTCTGGCATCAGCGGGATTAGAGCACATCTTTGAACTGCAAGCGCAGTTAATGGCAGTCGCTCCGCCTCGGCGGGCAGAACTTTTTCGTAAACAGTGACACCACCACTCATGGTGTTGGTGTGCGCATCAGCAAACGTGCACAAGGTAGAAGAAATGAATGCACTGCTGACAGACATTGTGCATCTCGTGCCACGACCTGCAGAACTAGGTGAAGTACACGAGACTGGCTCAACGCTATTAGAAAATGCCGTCATTAAGGCAGAGGCTGTTGCTGCTTTTGTTCATGCTGACGCCATTGCTGATGACACTGGTCTAGAAGTAGATGCGCTCGACGGTGCTCCTGGAGTGTGGAGTGCTCGATTTGCCGGAGAACCGCCGAGTGATGCGCGTAACCGTGCGTTGTTGCTAGAGCGACTTGCCGGAATCGTCAATCGGTCGGCGCGATTTCGCACTGTGTTGGCGATTGTTCGTGCTGACGGAACCGTGATTCACGCTGATGGCACATGTAACGGAACAATTGCATTGGCAGAGCGCGGCGATAACGGATTTGGTTATGACTCGGTGTTTATTCCCAATGACGGTGATGGTCGTACATTTGCAGAACTCTCAAGCGATGAAAAAAATGCACTGTCTCACAGGGCACGTGCGGTAGTCGCCTTGCGAGAACTATTACCAACCCCGTAGGTCGATTGGCCATTGGTCGATCACAGCATCATCATCAATAACAAATGCGGTGGAATGCATTGACATTGTGGGGTCGATGTGGCCGGGTGTGACCCGAATCTGATCACCGATGCTCGGGAAAGTGACTCTGTCTGATGGCGAAAATGTGATGTGCTCATCGGAGCAGAACCACACTTTGTGTTGATCAATGCTTGGGTCACCGTGGTCCATACCAAGAGCTTTGAGACCAACATCAACAACGGCCCATTCAGGACTCACTGAAATCACGGTGCCAAGTACCCACATTGCTTGGTGAAAAGGTAATCCGAGTTGGGAGTAATACGTGTCCATAAGCGCATAGCTGCCAGTTTGGACTTCATTTACAACGGTGCCGTCGTACATATCAAATGTTCCGGTGCCACCAGCCGACACGATGTCTCCACCAACACGCAAACTTGCGTCAGCAAGGATCTGCATCGCCTCGTGCACTTTGTCTCGACGTTCTTGTTTGTCGGCAATCATCATGAGATGACCCTCATAGCCCATTACTCCGCGAACCTCTATGCCCAATGAGCGTGCTAAATCAGCAAGTCGCGGTGCGTCATCAACTGAGCAACCACAACGCGGCAAACCAACATTGATGTCGATCAAAACATTGGCGATTCCTGCTCGAGCAGCAGCGCGAACAGTGTCTTGTGAGTCAACTGCAACAGTTACGCGAGTGGTGTCTTGCGCGCGAGCCATTTGTGCAAGTCGTTGGGGATCGAGAACTTCATTTGCTAGCAAGAGATCGGCACCCACTCCAGCAGAAGCCATTCCGATGACTTCGCGCGGGGTTGCGCACGTAAACGCAGTGTGACCTGCGTCTTGTTGAAGTCGAGCCAATGATGTGCACTTGTGCGCTTTGACATGCGGGCGCAATGCAGTTGCAGGGTGCAGCGTTGCCATATGCGTGATGTTGTTGCGCAGAATTGCTGCATCGATCACGACCGCAGGGGTCGGCAAATCAACAATGTTCATAGTGCCGGCGGTGGGACTCGAACCCACAACACCCAGGTCCTAAACCTGGTGCCTCTGCCAATTGGGCCACGCCGGCAAGACACCACAGGGTACAGGTGCAACACAAGCCAACCGCAACGCGCAAAGTATCCCTTCTAGATGCTATTGCTGGCAGAATGCAGGGTATGACATCTACAACGCTGCATGATGAACTTGATTCAGGGGTTCTAGAGGATCAACTTGGGCTTGCAGATCGCGTGGTGGACGCAGAGTCTCTTGAAAACAGTGTGCAACGCTTCGCTCAACAACACATCGTTCTGCCCACATTTGGCGAACTTGCGGATCCGTCACGAATCCCTGCATCAATTGTTCAAGGTGTTGACAAAGATGCAGCCGACCCCCGCAACTTGTTCAGAGTTCACTGGTACAACGACATGGACGGAAATCGTGTCGATGTTCCGGCGCATGTTGTATTGCCGCCGTCGCTCACCGGAGTCGACAGCCCCATCATCGTGATGTTTGGCGATCGGTTCCCGATGATTACAGCGCACAAAGTTCTTGCTGCGTATTCATGTTTTACTCCCAGAGTGATTACTGGGCAGTTTGACCCCACTCGCCATCGCGCCGTGTGGCCATCAACTGGCAACTATGCCCGTGGCGGTATCGCCATCAGTACGCTCATGGGTTCGCGCGGAGTTGCGGTTCTCCCGGCAGGCATGTCACAAGAACGTTTTGACTGGCTTGACAAATGGGTAGTTGACCCTTCTGACATCGTGCGCACGGCCGGCACCGAGAGCAATGTCAAGGAAATCTATGACGCCTGTAATGAAATGGCTAAGGACCCAGGAAATTTCATCCTGAATCAATTTTGCGAATTCGGTAATCATCTCGGACACTACGAAGTCACAGGGCGTGCCCTTGCTCATGTCTTTGAACATGTCAAAGCCAATGGCTTTTCCGATATTCGATTGGCTGCATTTACATCAGCCACGGGCTCCGGTGGAACAATCGCTGCAGGCGATCGTCTCAAAGATCTCTACGGAACAAAAATCGTGGCTGTTGAGGCGCTTGAATGCCCAACGATGCTCGAGAATGGTTTTGGTGAGCACAACATTCAGGGAATCGGCGACAAGCACATTCCACTGATTCAAAACATCACAAACACAGATGTTGTCGTGGCAGTCTCCGACCATGTCACAGATGAGTTAGATGTTGTTTTCAATTCTCCAGAGGGGCAGAAGTTTTTGATTGAGATCAAAGGTTTCAGCCCTGAACTCGTTGAAACACTTACACACTTTGGTTTTTCGGCAATATGCAATATTGTTGCAGCAATCAAAACCGCAAAGTTGCTTAATCTTGGCGCAAACGATGCCTTGATTACGATTGCGACTGACGGAAGCGTGCTGTATCCGAGCGAACGTAAGAAAACTATGGCACGATTATTCGCAGATGGTTTTTCGACGCAAGATGCGAAACGTCTTTACGATATGCATCTCGTAAATATCGACACTGACAACATGATTGATTGCACTGATCGCGATCGAAACCGCATCTTTAATCTGGGCTACTACACATGGGTCGAGCAGCAAGGCACACCGTTCGATGTGTTTGAAGCGCGGAGGTCGCAGAGTTTTTGGCGCGGACTGCGACGCTATACCCCTATTTGGGATGAGCTCATTCAAGACTTCAATGCGCGAGTTGCCAGCGTTGGCTGAAAATAAGCCAAGCGAATGACCCCCACATCACCGCACATTCTCGGAGCAGAATTTGTCTGTGCTGTGTGCCATGCAGTGGTCGATCTAGATTCCAGACTCATCTTTTCATGCCCCCATGTGTCAGATTCGGACAAGCGACACGTATTGCATATTCGCGAGGCGATTCGGCCATTGCGATCAATCGCTGACCCAAATCCTTTCATTGCTTTTCGCAATCATCTAGCGGTAGATGCTTTTGGGGCCCGAGTCGGTATTAGCGACCAGGATCGCATCAAAATTATCACGACAACTAATCAACAGATTAAGAAGATTTGTGGAACTGGTTTTGTCTCAACTCCCATTACTCGTCAAGATCGTCTGTCGGATGCACTTGGATTTTCTGCATCTGGAGGAGTGTGGGTAAAAGACGAAACACACAACGTCGCCGGATCACAAAAGGCTCGCCATCTCTTCAGCACGCTGTTGTATTTGTTGATGTCAGAACATGCTGGCAGGGTGCCATGGTCTTTTCCTGAGCAGCGTCCTGCACTTGCAATTGCATCGTGTGGTAACGCAGCAATTGCAGCAGCCACGTTGGCGCGCGCTGTGGAGTGGCCAATAACTGTATTTGTTCCAGTATCCGCATCAAAAACTGTCTTAGACATACTGCAGGCTTTGGATGCAACAGTGCAAGAGTGTCAACGCCGAGAGCATGATCCACCTGGCGACCCGTGCATTCATCGTTTTCGAGAAGCAGTCGCCGCCGGTGCAATACCATTCAGCGTGCAAGGCACAGAGAATGCGTGGTGCCTCGACGGTGGACGCACGATTGGCTGGGAGATCGCTGCCGATTTAGATTTTGTGTTGGATCGAATGTATGTGCAAGTCGGCGGTGGGGCATTCGCATCGTGTGTCGGATCTGCATTTAAGACGGCCGGCATTCATCCGCGATTACATGCAGTGCAGACAAGCGGATGCGCACCATTGTC
>JAEMRC010000014.1:0-2340 GCA_016463545.1 Ilumatobacteraceae bacterium | reverse complement strand
GCTGCTGGTCTTGCTGGACTTCTCGAGAACCGTTCACACGTGGCAGACAATGAAAGAGTTGCGGTGATATTTAGTGGCGTGACGCGCTAGTGCAAGAAGCTCACTTGCTTGGCGTGCGCGAGACTTCATTTATTTTGCCAGTTTCAACGTCATAGACAAATCCACGAATATGATCTTTTGCTTGCAAAAACGGAGAGTGGTGAAGTCGGTTCATGCTCTGGCGAACACTGTCAAACGGATCGCTGAAATTCTCTAGGCTCCACGATGGCCTGATACCGCATTCGCGTTCGAGTTCTGATTTGAACTCATCACCCTGAACGGTTTGTAGACCACAGTTGGTGTGATGTATCAACAAGATTTCTTGAGTGTTGAGCAAACGTTGTGACACCACGAGAGAACGAATGACATCGTCTGTTACTACGCCACCCGCGTTGCGAATAATGTGCGCGTCGCCGTGATGAAGGCCCAACATCTGAAATATGTCCATCCGGCTATCCATGCAGGCCACGATGGCAAGTTTGCGGCGAGGTGCGAGAGCCAGCCCTTGGTCGGCGAAGGCCGCCACAAACTCGGCGTTGTTTTGGATGAGTTCGGCAGCATTGGGGGAAAACTTCTCGCGGTCTGTCACATCTCTATTGTGGCAAGACCAAGGCTCTGATGCCACCTACGGGTAGCCTAAAGCCATGAGTATTTCCACCGAATCAGGTTTTCCAGTGATGCCATCGGCTCTCGAAACAGGGATGGACAGCCGAACCGACATTTATACGCGTCTCCTCAAGAACCGTGTGATCATGCTGGGAACAGATGTCAACGATGACATGGCAAACCAGATTTGTGCGCAGTTGCTGTACCTCGAGAGCGAAGACGCCGACGCTGACATCTGGCTTTACATCAATAGTCCTGGCGGATCTGTCACGGCTGGCATGGCCATCTACGACACAATGCAGTTTGTGAGTTGCGATGTTGCAACCGTATGCATGGGTCTTGCTGCATCAATGGGACAGTTCTTGCTCACGGCTGGCGCGGCTGGCAAGCGTTACACATTGCCGAATGCTCGAATCATGATGCACCAACCGCTCGCAGGTTTGCGCGGTCCTGCAGCCGACATCGAAATTCAGGCACAACAACTTGCCTACGTCAAACATCGCATGGCAGAACTGATCGCTCAACACAGCGGAAAACCAGTAGAACAGATCCAAGCCGATAGTGAGCGCGATCGTTGGTTCGTCGCCGAAGAAGCCCAGACCTATGGTCTCGTTGACAAAGTAATTGTGAAGCGCGGAGAAATTCGCTAGATCCTCAAATTGCAGGTTGCCGAATTACGGCGTCGTAGTTGGCACAGTAGTTGTCTGAACTGCGCTGGTCGTCGTGGTCTCTAAAAGAGTTGTTGATGGGGCAATTGTTGTCGGAGGAGCCACTCGAGGTGGATCGATATTGACTCCCAAAGAAATATCAACAGCGCACGTGTCTTTGGTCCAGGCAGAAACAGCAAGCGCTGATTTGTTCGCAGCGTAAGCAAGGTCTGCTACCTCTTGAATGCTTTTGGGATCTGACGGGTCTACTTGTGCAGATTTTTTTAACAAGTTGGTGAGAACCGCAAGATCACTTTCAATGGCGAGTGGCGCAGCATCAAGAAGTTTTTGATAGCGAGTGACCATTGCCGAAACCTCTGCTTGCGTGGCTATTGACATTCCAATCTCAGGCATCTCTTTTTGTAAAACACGACAGAAGTTGGTTCCGGTCCGTGATGGGCTGCATGCCGCAAAGGTGAGCAAACAAAATGCCGTGACTGTTGCCAGAACACCCAGTCGACGCGTACACATCTTCTTATTCTCACAGCCACACACGAGCAAAAGGGGTTTCACATGTATGCCGCCGTCAAAACCGCAGCGCTTCTTGGGGCCCAGGGACACCCACTCGTTGTTGAAGTACACGTTGGAGTTGGAATACCTGGGTTTACGGTGGTTGGACTCCCAGACGAATCCTGTCGTGAGTCACGCGACCGTGTTCGAGCAGCGTTGCTCTCATCAGAACTGCCGTGGCCAAATCGACGTATCACTGTCAATTTGGCTGGAGCAGGAGAACGCAAAGGTGGCGCGGCTGCTGACCTTGCAATTGCAGTGGCACTGCTCGTGGCACAAGATGTCTTGAGTCAAGAATCTATTGAAGCGCACGCATTTTTAGCAGAGCTTGGTCTGGACGGATCGTTACGAACCGTTGCCGGTGCCGCTCCGATGGTGTCTGCAGTAGCGATGCATGATGTCGTGGTTTCACCCGGAAATCATGCTGAAGCACTCATCGCATCACCTCGTCAGTTACGCGCCGTCGATACCTTGGCAC
>JAEMRC010000163.1 GCA_016463545.1 Ilumatobacteraceae bacterium | reverse complement strand
AGAGCTGTGTCAGTTTGAAATTGAATGTTCTTGTCAAGCGTTAAAACAATGTCATCGCCAGGAACTGGTGCCGCTGTGGTGCTCTGCACTCCGGCAATTGAACGGCCATTCTTGTCAACTTCACGAATACCTTTGCCGTCAACTCCTGTGAGGATCTTGTCGAACTGCTTTTCAAGGCCAGAGGTTCCCAGTCCGTCGGGATCTGTTCTACCAATGACAGCTCCTGCAACTCCACCTTCTACTTGTCGGGAAGGTTCTGTATACGAATACACACCAGGAAGTCCGAGACCAAGCAGAGTTTGAGCATTTTCTTTAGTCAAGCCTCGTGCGATGTAACTAAATTTCGATCCTGGATTGCTGAGAGCTGCAAGCAGTCGGGCCTCTTGTTCTGGCGTGTGCGCCAATGCAACCGATAAAGCACGTGCAACACCAGGGATGTCAGTGATGTCACGGGGATCCGCATACACGGTTGTACTTGGGACCGACAGTGCCAATTCATTTCCGTTGCGATCAAAAATAACTCCACGAGCTGCACGCAGGATATTTACTCTGGTGCGCTGATCAACACTTGCTTCGAAGTACCCACCCCGTTGTACTGTTTGTAAAAGCACTACTCGGCCAAGTAGCAACGTTAGGGCAACGACAAAAAGTCCCACCATGACTCGCAAACGGTTTTTTACACGGTGGTGAGCTTCTGAAGATGGAATCTTGCTTGAGCGCATTGACGCTGGTACTTCCCCAGTGAAACTCATCTTGGTCCAATGCCATGCAGAGGTCACAAGAGATTCAAATGGCGACACAGTTGGTGCTGACCGGCGTGTTGCTGGCGAACTGCGAACTGGAGGCCGACTTGGCCTTTTAGCTACCGGTGGACGACTTGTCGAACGGGAACGAACAGACTGTGCACCACTGTTGCTCGACGAGCGAGATGTTGTTGAACGAGATGATGACGTGGTTCCATGTGAACGAGTCCCGCGATGTGAGCCTTCTGACCCACTCATGGCGATCCGACCACTACGGCTTTCATGCGACCGAATTCATCAAGTGGTGATTCAGAATGAGCAACAACGTCAGAATCGACTTTGCCTACTGTTGCAGCAACTTCGGCTGCAATGGCTGCCGGAATACCTACAACGCGAATTGGAAAACTTGGAACGAGTCCCATGAGACTAGCTTGATTCATCAACTGTCCTGGAGACTGAAGATTTGCACGTTCGGCACGCAAAGTTTCGAAATGTGCGCGCGCACGGGTGATGTTGTAGTTCAACTTGTCAAGTCGCATCTCTTGTTGAGCCATATGAGCGCGAAGCGACACAATGCTAAACATCACTGTTACAACGAGAGCCATAACTGTGAATACTCGGACATAACGCTGTTCAGTCTTAGGAACCAACACCAACGTGGGGCGATTATCTCGATCCTCGCGTGGCGCTAAAGCAGCAGGAAATTTAACAGCGACAGCCATGATCAGTTCTGACTCTCGAGAGCTATTTTCTCAACGACACGTAGACGCGCCGATGACGACCTAGGGTTCAGAGCCAACTCAGCCCTACTTGCGTCACGAGGTGCACGGACGCGGACAACCGAACGCACAGCACCGCATCCACAGGGAAGATTTGGCGGGCAATCGCAATCGCCCGTCTCGGCTGATCTCATCACAGACTTGACAATGCGGTCTTCGCCAGAGTGATACGAGAGAACAGCCAATCGAGCGCCAGGAGCTAAAAGCGAAATGACATTCCGTAAAGCGCCTGGAAGAATTTCAAGCTCTGCGTTCACTTCAATACGAATGGCTTGAAATGTCCTTTTGGCAGGATGTCCACCGCGACGGCGCGCTGGCGCGGGAATTGCTGAACTCACGACGTCTGATAAACGCACAGTGGAATGAACCGGACGCGCAGCGATGATCGCCTTCGCAATACGGTACGCGTGACGCTCGTCTGCGTTTCGACGCAACATACTCGTTAACGCATTTTCGTCGTATGTATTTACAATCACGTCTGCACTCAATGTTTGAGAGCGGTCCATTCGCATATCAAGTGGCGCATCAAATCGATATGAAAATCCGCGCTCAGCAACATCGAACTGTGGAGACGAGACACCGAGGTCGAAGAGAGCACCAG
>JAEMRC010000162.1 GCA_016463545.1 Ilumatobacteraceae bacterium | reverse complement strand
GCCGACCGTGACAGGTGGCTTGCTGGCATGCGCAAACTGCAAGCACGCGTCTTTGGGACTCTGTAGTTCTGATGAATTAACCCCGCCGTCGGGGTCGTAATGTCTTGGTCATGGCAATACGACTAGATCCTGCTGACGAATACATGCACGAGTTAGGACCCGAGTCCAACTTCAACGAAAGCATGTACATCAATTGTTTCGATCCTGCATCAAAAATTGGTGGTTGGTTTCGAATGGGCAATCGCGCTAACGAAGGCACTGCAGAGATGACAATCTGCATCTACTTGCCCGATGGCCGAGTTGCATTTATTTTTAAACGTCCGAGCATCGACAACAACGACGCACTCGATGCTGGTGGACTGACCTGGACAATGGTGAAACCATTCGAAGAACTGCGCATCGATTACGTCGGCAAAGTTGTCGTGCTTGATGAACCACATCAGATGGCAAATCCCAAAGAAGCATTCGCTAACAATCCATTTTCAGAAGCCGAAGTCCATCTCACATTTACCGGACAAGGAAAACCGAGCATGTTTGGTGGCGAGCCCGATGTTGCGCACGAAAAACCAGGCGAAGAGTTCGCCAAAGGACACTACGAACAACTCGTCGAAGCAACTGGCAGTATCAGAGTCGGATCAGAAGAATGGCAGATTAACGGTTGCGGATTACGCGATCATTCGTGGGGGCCACGATATTGGCAAGCACCTTGGTATTACCGTTGGCTGACTGCCAACTTTGGAAGCGACTTAGGCTTTATGGCTTCTCGTGTTGCCAAAAAAGATGGCCCCGGATCTCGTGGGGGGTTCGTGTGGGACAACGGTCAAATGCACCTGTGTGACGACTGCGAAGTGAGCACCGAGTTTGTCGGAGACGATCAGTACCACCAAAAAGTCACAGGTATCTTGCGTTCATCACGCTCCAGTAAAGAGTGGCGCTTTGAGGGCAATGTGATGAGCTTGATTCCGTTGCGCAATCGTCGCCAAGACACAGACGGCAATTGGCTCATGACCCGCATCAGCGAAGGCATGACCCAGTGGACCATGACCTCTGGTGAACACTCTGGTGCAGTGGGCTATGGCTTATCGGAATACCTTGACCAGATCATCGACGGCTCTCCTGTGGGGTTAGCCGAATAGATTTGGTTCTCTCCCGACACACCGCCGCCTTAGGGTGGGCGCATGGCTATTCATTTCAGCAATATTCGTCGGTCCCTTTGTCTTGGTCTTGTCAGTTTTTTGACAGCCGTGTCAGCGCTTGTCGCAGTCGCCCCTAACACTGCGTTAGCTGATCCGTTCACATATTCCGACGTCTCGGCTGGTTATCACAGCAGTTGCTCTCTCTCCTCCGACGGCCGCGCATTGTGTTGGGGCTGGAACTATCAGGGGTATTTAGGAGTCGGCAGTCGAGAAACATCAGTCACAGTGCCATCAGTTGTCGCTACACCCGCTGGCGTGCGATTTGTTTCAATCGAAGCCGGAAGCTATTTCACAACATGCGGTCTCACCACAACTGGCGCAGTGTATTGCTGGGGCGAATCTGCTCTTGGGCGTTGGACAGGTGCGCCATCAATCACTCCTGTGTTGGTGGATCTACCTTCTGGCGTTGTGGCCACGCAACTTAGTGTTGGCGCAACTCATGCATGCGTGATCAGCAACGACGGTGTGTATTGCTGGGGCAACTGGAGCACCGGCGAGTTGGGTGTCGGCGAAATCGAACCAACTGTCACTCCCGTGCGTGTCACATTGCCAGAAAATCAAGTTGCAGTTTCGATTGCAGCCGGCGTCGCATTTACGTGTGTCGCCACAACAACTGGTTCAGCATATTGCTGGGGCACAAACACAGACGGCCAAACCGGAATCGGATACAAATCCAATCAGAGTTCCCCCATCATGGTGCCAACTGCTGTATTAGTTCCCGATGACGTCAACTTCGTGCAAGTCACAACCGGCCTTAATCGAGCATGTGCTCTTGACTCCACCGGCAATGCCTGGTGTTGGGGCCACAACTACAACGGGACATTTGGCGATGGGACATACGCCAGCAACTCTTCGCCGCAGCGCGTGCTTCTTCCAGCAGGAATTTCTCTGTCAAGTATTTCAACTGGCTGGTATCACACATGTGCCTTGACAACAACAGGGACA
>JAEMRC010000013.1:7403-32857 GCA_016463545.1 Ilumatobacteraceae bacterium | reverse complement strand
GCGCATGGCAGAAGTGCTTGCACAGTTGATTGATTCACTGCCCGACAATGTGGCGGAGTATAAAAGTATCGCTCCGTATCGTGAGTCACTGATTACGTGGTGTAGTCAGCATTAATTCGCACATAGCCCGCGGTGAGATCGCAGCCCCAGACAGTTGCTTGCCCTTGAGAGATATTGAGGCTGACATGAATGCGCACAGTGTCGCCCCGCATGTATGCAGAGAGTTGTTCAAGGCCCACTTCAGTGATGGCGGTGGGGTAGACCTCTTGATTTGCAAATCTGATCACGACGATTTCTTGATTGATGTCGGTGTCGTCACTGCACTTGCCAATAGCCATGGCAACGCGACCCCAATTAGGGTCTGCTCCGTGTACGGCAGTCTTGACAAGCGGTGAGTTGACGATTGACTTTGCGACACGTTTGGCTTGGTCGTGGTCGCGAGCGCCGTCAACGATGACTTCAATGAGTTTTTCTGCACCTTCTCCGTCGCGAGCCACTTGTTGTGTGAGTGAAAGCAGTACGTCGTGTAGCGCATCACCAAAGGCTGAGTGATTGACTGCTGCGACTACGCCACTTGACAAGATAATGGCTGTGTCACTTGTTGATGTATCGGTATCAATCGACAAACAATTGAGAGTGCGATCGACGGTACTGCGAAGCATGAGGTCAAGTGCTGGTGCATCTATTGCTGCATCGGTAAAAACCATTGCGATCAAAGTTGCCATGTTCGGCTCGATCATGCCGACGCCTTTTGCGACTCCCACCACGCGTGCAGCAGAACCAGCAATTGTGGCACTTGCAATTTTTGCAACAGTGTCGGTTGTCATGATTGCACGTGCAATATCATCAGCACTTGTGGTGTTGTGTCCTTGCATCGCAGCGATTCCGGTACGGATGTGAGTCATTGGCAATGTTCGACCAATGACGCCCGTTGATGCAATCAGAACGTTGTCATCTGCGAGACCAAGTTGTTTTGCCACGAGATGGCTTATCTCTGTTGAGTCGTCGAGTCCTTGTTGACCAGTGGCGACGTTGGCATTTTTAGAAATCACGACAACGGCGTGGGCGGATGAGCGTCGTTGGCGAGATACCAGCACGCTTGGTCCGGCGAATCGGCTTTGTGTAAAAACTGCCGCAGAACTGGGCTCTCCTTGGGCAAGAACTACCGTGAAATCATCGGTGTTGTCCTTGACGCCAACATTGGCGACATAGGCGGTGAATCCCTCTGGCAGTGGCGTAGTCACGCATTGTTGTTTAGCACCCGCAGGCAGTGTCTGACGGTTTACGCTGTGAAGATGCGCACAGTCATCAAGAATGGCCATGTCATCAACGCGTGGCAGCGGTCTGAGGCCGATGTGGTGGTGAGCGATGGTCGTATTGAGGCTGTCATTGAGCGCAATGGCGGACCAGGCGTCTTGGTGGGCAGTTCAGATGTCGTCATTGATGCAACAGATTGCCTTGTGATTCCGGGTGGGGTGGACGCCCATGTTCATATGCAACTTGATACTGGTACGACAGTTTCATCCGACACGTTTTTCACGGGCTCGGTGGCGGCAGCCTGTGGCGGAACCACCACGATCTTGGACTTTGCTGAGCAGCGCGCAGGTGGCAATGTTTTGGCCAGTTTTGAGCGACGGTATGCCGAGGCGGAATCGCAATGTGTCGTGGATTGGGGACTCCACCAAGTTCTCGGTGGAGTCGATGCTCAGTCACTTGTCGACGCGCGCTCATTGATTGAGCGTGAAGGTGTGTCGTCAATCAAGTTGTTCATGGCGTATCCGGGTCGTTTGTATAGCGATGACGGACAGATGCTACGGGCGTTACAGATGTGTTCAGAGACTGGGATGATGGCCATGGTGCATGCCGAAAATGGTCTGGCCATTGATGTATTGATCGAGCAGGCAATTGCCGCCGGAAACACCGCTCCCGCCTTTCATGCTCTCACTCGTCCAGCGATACTTGAAGCAGAGGCAGTACATCGTGCCGCTGTGTTGTCGCGCGTTGCTGGTGGAGCACCGCTCTACATTGTGCATGTCTCGAGCTCTGATGCGTTAGCCGAAGTTCGAGCGGCTCGTCGTAACGGAACCAATATTTTTGCAGAGACCTGCCCGCAGTACTTGCATCTGTCTCTAGAAAAAACATTAGGAAAAGGTTGGCCAGAAGGCGCAGGATACATCTGTTCAACTCCATTGCGGCCCGAACACGAAACGCACCACACTGATCTCTGGAACGGACTTCGAGAAGATGAACTAGCGGTGGTCAGCACCGATCATTGTCCGTTTTGTTTGCGCGAACAAAAACTCATGAACGGTGAGTCTTTTGACCGAGTACCTAATGGCATTGGTGGAGTAGAACATCGATTAGATCTCATCTATCAGGGAGTAGTGAGCGGCGAGATCAGTCTTGAGCGTTGGGTTGAAGTGTGCGCAACTGCACCATCACGATTATTTGGCCTCGACACAAAGGGAGTAATCGGCGTGGGGTTTGATGCCGACATTGTGGTGTATGACCCAGCAGCGAGCACAACAATCAGTGCAACAACGCATCACATGAATCTAGATTATTCTGCGTATGAAGGATTTGTCCTGCAGGGCGGTGTACGCACTGTCATGTCGCGTGGTGACGTGATCGTTGATCGCGGAGTTGTGAGCGCTAGCGCTGGGCGTGGTAAATACTTGCGAAGGCGAGTACCTGCGTTGCTGCGTTAACGCAACCTACTCGAATTTTTGTACAAGTTTTTCGAGAGTCTTCTCGATGTTCTTGCCATTTTTTTGTGGAGACCGCATGATGCGGAGCACTAGTGGAGACCGAGAATTATTCCAGTCAAACTGTTCGGTGACTTCAGTTGCTCCGTCGACAGGGGTGAGTATGTAGCGCCAAATATGACCACCCATATGACGCCATGCAATTTGTTTTCCTTCAACAAACTCCACAACAGTGTTGGTTATTTTGTACGAAACTCCCATGTGCATGCTCATCCCAAAGGTTGCATCAAGGGCGAGCCGTTCTGGTCCGCCAGATTTGGCAGACTTGATGGTGTCACTGCCATCAATCTCACTATGACGTCGTGGGTCGGCAAGAAGATCAAAAATTGCTCCAGGTGGTGATGCAACGACGCGACTACGTGAAATTATTTTTGCTGGATTAGGTGAACTCATGTCCACAGTTTGGCAGACTCCGCAACAGCCTGAGCACATCTGCGGCCCGAAAACATTGCCCCTTCAATTGATCCGGTGTCACGATGATCGCCGCAGACAAATAGTCCATCACCTAGGGAAACTGATTTCTTGTGATGGAACGGCGGATCTTGTCCTGGCTGACCATGGGGAATGCGATATGTCCGCAGGTGTTTCCAAGAATCAACTTGAGATCCCCACCAACTACGTAATTGCACGCGTGCGAGATGTTCAAGATCACCGTCACAAACGCCAGGCATTGCTGCTGCGATTAAGTGTTGGCCGTGCGGCGCGTAGCTACGCGCAGTGTTTGACATCACGGCAAGATTGAGAACCGGTCCTTGACCACCGCCATCAAGAACAATGTAAGAGCCATCCACGGGAGCAGATTTTGCTGCAAAGTACACACAGCCTGCTGATCGGGATGCAACTGGTGGCAGGCCCAAGAGGCGCGATGCAACGGGACCCTGCGTTGCCACGATGATGGCGCGAGATGAAATGCGGTGACCGCCTGACACGGTGACTTCGTGGGGCGATATCGATGTGATTGTTGTGTTGAGATGAACCGGCGTGCGCAAAATACGCGACGCAAGTTGATCAGAGATCGCACCCATGCCTGCTGCCGGAACACCGACGTCACCAGCAGCAAGAGTACGAAAAATAATGTCGAACATTCGTCGTGATGTTCCGAGTGATGGATCAAGTTGGATACCGCCAACTAGTGGCCGAAAGAAGCGCTCAATGATTTGAGAAGAAAACCCCTGAGCACGAAGTGCCGATGCTGTGGGTAGATCGTCCCCACGCAATAAAGAACGGGGTTCGGCGCGCAGCAATCGACTGCGCAGAAGTGCGACCCGAGCCTTGTCACCGACTGTTCCAATTGGGGCGAGTGCCGTCGACACCACTGTTTTGGGTCGGCGAATAGGGTCGCCAACGACCGTGCCTTTGCCGTCTCTCCAGACGATTGCGCCGGGTTCAAACAGTTGCAAGTCAAGTTCTGCAAGATTGAGGTGACGAGGTAATTCTGGGTACGCAGTGAGCAAGACTTGAAAACCGCGATCCAGCAGGAAACCATCGACATGATCTGTTCGCACACGACCACCAACTCCATCACTTTCTTCAAGCACAATGGTGTTGAGATTGTGTTGCTCAAGAACTTTTGCAGCAACTAATCCTGCTAAACCAGCGCCAACGATGACAACATCGGCGGAGTCCGGCAAAGCCGCAGTATTGCTCATTTGTTGAGGAGTGCGCGCAGAGCAACCTCGAGTGTTGGATGCTCAAATTTGTAACCGTCTGCTTGCAATACCCGTGGCAGTACTCGTTGACCCGTAAACAATAGAGCGTTTGCCAACTCTGTTCCAAGCAAGAGTTTTGGACCAAATGTCGGAATTGGCAACACGGCAGGACGACCAAGAACCGAACCGAGAACGCTCGTAAATGCAGAGTTGGTGACGGGTTCTGGTGCAGTGAGATTGACTGGACCACTGATGCTTGAGTTCATGAGATGAATGATCGCACCAACTTCGTCTGTGATTGAGATCCAGCTTTGCCACTGGCGACCATTGCCAAATTTTCCGCCAAGACCTAATTTAAATAATGGCAGTTGTTTTTTCAGAGCACCGCCATCTGGTGATAAAACAATTCCTGTTCGCAACAATACAGTGCGGATTTTGGCCTGCACTGCGGGGGCGGTTGACTCTTCCCATGCCGTGCAGACATCCGCCAAAAAGCCTCGGGCAGTTGTGCTGGATTCGGTAAGTTCTTCGTCGTTACGTGGGCCATAGATTCCGATTGCAGAAGATGACAAAAACACCGATGGAGGAGTATCCATTGCGCTAAGAGTTCGCGCCAAGAGCGATGTTCCAAGAGTTCGGCTTTGAAGAATTTCTTTTTTATACTCATCGGTCCAACGCTTGTCGCCGATTCCGGCACCAGCAAGATGAACGACCGCATCGATTCCCTGCAGTGCAGCGGCATCAATGGTTCCGGCATGTGGATTCCACAAGACGGTGTTTGCCTGCGTTGTTGCAACACGCACCGCGCGAAGCACGGTATGTCCATCTTTGTTAAGGCGTTCGCACAATGCAGAGCCAATTAGTCCAGAAGAGCCAGTGACAAGAACTTTCATAGAGCACAGGTTACGAGGGTTGAGAAGTAGTGGCGAATCATGCCCCTAGGAATGCCAAAACTGGCTAGATTTCTACTCGCGTTCCGACTTCGAAGACTCGGTCAATAGGCAAGTTGAAGAATCGCGCAGCGCTATCGGCGCCACGATTGAGGAAGACAAAGAGATGTTCTTGCAGTGGGTTCATGCCGGGGACTTTTCCGGCAATGATTGATTCATGCCCGAGAAAATAGGTGACGTCATCTGGGGTGAAATCAAGGCCGAAGTGTTCGATTGAGGCCAGGGCTTGTGAGACATCGGGTTCTTCCATAAAACCAAAATTGAGTTGCACTTGAAATACGCCAGGAGAAATCTTGGTAATGACTGCTCGGTCTGCAACGTTTATGCGCGGGCTATCACTAGTGGTAACAGAAACAATGAGCGTGGTGTTGTGGAGCACTTTATTGTGTCGCAAGTTATTCACAAGTGCTGGTGGGGCGCCAACAGGATCTTTAAACATAAAGACAGCAGTTCCGGTAACACGTTTAATGCCATCAGTTTCGTCAAGGAAATCAACGAGTTTTTGTTCTCCGCGATGAATACGAAGTGCGACAAGCGCACGCCCGCGACGCCATGTTTGCATTTGCACCGTTAAGACGGCACCAATTGCAAGTGCAAACCACCCACCATGTGGAATCTTGACGACATTTGCACCAAGGAATCCTATTTCTATGACAAGCAGTGGAATGCACAGTGCCAACGCACGGAACTTCGACCAGTTCCAGCGATCGGTGAGAACTCGAAAAAAAATCAGAGTGGTAATTGCCATCGTCATTGTGACTGCAATTCCGTATGCCGCCGCCAAATTAGATGACGATCTGAACCCGAGCACTAAGCCAATGCACGCGACCATGAGGGCCCAGTTGACGAGCGGAACATAGATCTGCCCAGAGTGATCATCCGATGTGTGACGAATCTGGATGCGAGGCAAATAGTCAAGTTGAACTGCCTGCGCTGTGAGTGAGAACACACCAGAGATGAGAGCCTGCGAGGCGATGACGGTGGCACACGTTGCGAGCACAACAAGTGGCAGCAATAACGGCTCTGGAGCCATCCGAAAGAAAACGCTTTCAATGGCTTCTGGATGTGCAAGAAGAAATGCCCCTTGCCCCCAATAATTAAGGACAAGAGCGGGCAATACAACCGCATACCATCCCATCGTGATGGGTCGCCGACCGAAGTGCCCCATGTCGGCATACAACGCTTCACCGCCCGTGACGACTAAAAAGATAGATCCGAGCGATAAGAAAGCCTTGCCCGATTCATGTGTGAAGTAGCGAATTGCATAAATCGGATTTACCGAAGCGATGATTCCGGGATCTGGAATAATTTTTGAAAGACCAAGAAGTGCGAGCGTGCCGAACCATAAAATCATGACTGGACCAAAAACTTTTCCAACGGCCTTTGTCCCACGACTTTGCACAAGAAAGAGTCCGAACAAAATAGCAATGGCAATCGGGATAACCCATCTATCGAACGACGCTGACACCTCCCCGAGTCCTTCAACGGCACTCAGAACTGAAATTGCTGGAGTAATGATTCCGTCACCGTAAAGAAGGGCAGTTCCAAAGACACCGAGCGCCACAAGTAGTCCTGCTTTTTTTGCAGCAGAAACATTTTGAGGCATCACAAGCGCAGTGAGCGCCAGGATTCCGCCCTCGCCGTGATTATCGGCGCGCATGACGAACAGCAGATATTTGATTGAAATAATAATGACGAGCGCCCAGAACGCGAGTGAACAGACGCCAAAGACGTTGATTCGGTCAACCGTCATCACATGCGATCTTTCGGTGAATGCTTCTTTGAGCGAGTAGAGAGGACTTGTGCCGATGTCTCCAAATACCACGCCAATTGCACCTAAGGCGAGTGCGCCAGTTTTTCCAGAGGAATGACCTCCGTGCGCATCAGCATTTGCCAGGTTTTGCGCGCGCGCTGCTTTTTTGGCAGTTGCCTCGGCAATGACTTTCTTGGCAAAGTCGATTGACTCTGGTCCTGCTGTATTATCTGAGCCCACGACTACAAGATTGTACTTCTACGAGAGGGCACTAGGCGTAGTCAACAGACGCGTAATTTGCGAGTTTGTCGAGGCGATGCTGGGCGTCAATGAGACGAACGGTGCCAGACAACGAACGCATCACGAGACTTTGCGTGCGAGCACCGCGTGAATCGAAGCGAACACCGCGAAGGAGTTCTCCGTCGGTGACACCGGTTGCCGCAAAGAAACAATTGTCTCCCTTGACGAGATCATCAGAGGTGAGCACTTTGCTGAGGTCGTATCCAGCAGAGATTGCTGCGTTGCGCTCGAGTTCGTTTCGTGGCCACAGGCGACCTTGGATTTCTCCTCCCATGCATTTGAGTGCGGCTGCGGAGATGACTCCCTCCGGGGTGCCGCCAATGCCGATCAAAATGTCAACACCGGCATCTGGCCATGATGTTGCAATTGAACCAAAAATATCTCCATCGCTAATGAGTTTTATTCGAGCACCAGTGCCACGAACTTCTTCGATCAGTTCTGCGTGCCGGGGGCGATCCAGGATCATGACCGTAAGGTCGCGCACAGATTCTCCTTTTGCTTTTGCCACCCATCGCAAATTTTGGGTTGGGCTCGCAGTGATATCAATATGGCCAACAGCTTGAGGACCAACGACCATTTTTTCCATATACATGCATGGACCCGGATCAAACATGGTGTCGCGCTCAGAAACTGCAATGACAGAAATGGCGTTTCCGAGGCCAAGAGATGTCAGAGTAGTGCCGTCAATTGGATCGACCGCGACGTCCGTGCGAGGTTGAGAACCATCGCCAACATTTTCGCCATTAAAAAGCATTGGGGCGTCGTCTTTTTCTCCCTCACCGATGACGACGATGCCGTCCATTGGCACAGTGGCCAGAACTGTGCGCATGGCTTCGACGGCCGCTCTGTCGGCACCATTTTTGTCGCCACGTCCTACCCAACGAGATCCGGCAAGTGCGGCAGACTCCGTGACTCGGACAAGTTCCATTGCAAGGTTGCGGTCTGGTTTTTGGGCGCGGCGTTCGTTCATTTCCTCCACCGTAGCAAGACGGACTCCAGAGACAGGCTCTAGAGTTGCCAATGCATGAGTACCCGAAAGCTGATCCTGACGGCTCTGGTGTGTGGATTGGCCATTATGTTGGCTGGTGGCGTCAAATTGTTTCAGACAGCAAACAATGACAAAAAAATCGAGATATTGGCTGTCGGGCAAGAGGCAGTGCTCGGGGATATGACCGTGTCAGTGAAGGCAATAATTCAGGGCGATCAAGAAACAATCGTGACCGTGCAGATGATGGGTGTAAACGGAGCCGATGCGCGCGAAGGTTGGCGCTTGCTGACTGGATCAACCGTGTTGCAGCCAGCCAAACAAACGTCCCAAAGTGGCGTGTCCTGTGGCACGGTCAGCGTTGATATCCCCGTGGAGTGTGATGTAGTTTTTGCGCCGACAACGGGTCGAATCACGGCGGCGTATCTGCGCTCTGGGCTGCAAAAGCAATGGTCTAAATAACCAACAACGCTGCGCTCATGTCTCTCCCGCTACCGTAGGAACTGATAACAGCGAACAAGGTTGTTCGTTTTAGAGAGAAAATGTTCTTTTGAGAGAGAAGGAGTGCCCGTGGCCGATCAATTCGACCTGGTGATTATTGGTGGTGGACCCGGAGGCTATGCGGCCGCGTTTTATGCTGCGTCTGCCGGAATGACCGTGGCGCTCGTAGAAAAAGACACGATCGGCGGGACATGCCTGAACCGCGGATGTATTCCGGCCAAAGCATTTTTAGAAACTGCTGCAATGCGTCGCCATGTAGAGCACGCCAAAGATTTTGGAATTGATTCAGTAATTGGCGTCACAGACTTTGCGGTGGCGCAGGCGCGAAAACAAAAAATTGTCAATGGTCTCGTCAAGGGTCTGACTGGTCTCACAAAAAACAAAAAAGTGGCATACCACCTGGGAGTCGGCTCTTTGGGTGCAGACAAGACCGTCACCGTTACTGCCGCAGACGGCACAACGACTCAACTGCGCGGCAACAATGTGGTGCTTGCTGCCGGAAGCGTGCCGCGAACAATTCCGGGATTCGAAATTGGTGGACCAATTATGACATCGGACGAAGTATTGATGCTCGATCGTATTCCGGCTCGCATTGCCGTGATCGGTGGTGGTGCAATTGGTTGTGAGTTTGCTTCGACGTTCATAGATCTTGGTTCACAGGTCACCATTTTGGAAGGACTGCCTAAAATTCTTCCTGGACTCGATGCTGACGTCGCCAATGTGGTGGTGCGCAGCTTCCAAAAAAAGAAAATCGATATTCGCACTGGAGTCAGCGTGACGGGGCATACGCCAACTGCGAGCGGCGGAACAGTTGTTTCATTTGGCGACGGAGAAACACTCGAAGTTGATGCTGTCATTGTGTCGGTCGGTCGGCGTCCATATGCAGACAACCTTGGTCTTGGGGCGACGCAAGTGAAAGTTTCTGATCGGGGCTTTGTCGAAGTAAACGAATACTGCGAAACAACCGAGAACGGCGTGTATGCAATTGGTGATCTTATTAACACTCCACAACTCGCTCACGTTGCGTATGCCGAGGCGATCCTTGTCGTCAAACATATGCTCGGCGAAACAGCGATTCCGGTTGATTACGATCGCGTACCGTGGGCAATTTATTGCCATCCAGAAGTTGCGTGGGCTGGTCCAGGTGAAGAGGCAGCAATTGCAGCAGGGCACGATGTTTTGGTCGCCAAGCATCAGTTTCGTGCCAATAGTCGGGCACAGATATTGGGCGAGATTGATGGCCTCGTCAAGATCATCGCCAAGAAGAATCCAGACGGCACTGCTGGTCAGGTGTTGGGAGTGCACATGGTAGGACCGTGGGTGACTGAACAGTTGGCGGCGGGTTACTTGGCGGTGAACTGGGAGGCATCGGTAGAAGAAATTGCGCATTTCATTCAGCCGCATCCGAGTTTGTCTGAACTTTTCGGCGAGACTGTGATGTCACTCACTGGTCGCGGAATCAACGTCTAGGAGTTATTACAACATGGCAGATATCACGCTTCCTCAATTAGGCGAAACCGTCACCGAAGGAACCATCACGAAATGGTTTAAAAAAGTTGGTGATGCCATTGCTCTTGACGAGCCGTTGTTTGAAGTGTCAACAGAAAAAGTTGATACTGAGGTTCCATCTCCGATTGCCGGAACGTTGTTGGAGATTCGCGTGAACGAAGGCGACACTGTGCCCGTTGGTACCGTGATTGGCGTTGTCGGGGTGGCGGGTGCCGCACCAGTTGCGCCAGTTGTTGCTGCGCCAGTTGCGCCAGTCGTTGCCGCACCAGTTGTTGCCGCACCAGTAGTACCAGTTGTTGCTGCGCCAGTTGTTGCTGCGCCATCGCGACTTGTCGCCAAAGGCGTGTTGCTCTCACCCGTCGTGCGCCGACTTGTCGCCGACAACGGCGTAGACGTGTCTCAAATTGCTGGCACAGGTCCTGGCGGGCGTATCACTCGAGATGATGTTGTCGCCGTTATCGAAAAAGGCGCTGTAACAATTCCGGCCACTGCGCCAAGCAGTACCACGGCTGTCGCCCCAGAGCCTGTCGCTGCAAATACTCCAACAGAGCCACCTGCACAAGCGCGCACTGTCGCTGCACCACGAGTCGTGAGCGGCGAGCGAGATGAAGTTGTGGCACTTTCAAAGATTCGACAACTCACTGGTGCGCACATGTTGATGAGCAAGAACACCAGCCCGCATGCCTTGAGCGTCGTCGAAGTTGATTACAGCAACGTTGACTCCGTGCGCTTGCCTCTCAAAGATGACTTCAAGTCAGCCGAGGGCTTTGCGCTGACATATTTGCCATTTATCTCACGTGCAGTTATTGATTCACTGGTTGAGTTTCCGCATCTCAATGCATCAGTTGCCGGAGACACATTGATTGTTCGCCATTACATTGACCTCGGAGTAGCAGTTGATCTGGATTATCAGGGACTCATTGTTCCTGTCGTTCGTGATGCTGAAACAAAACGGCTTCGGGCGATTGCGCGCGACATAAATGACCTGGCGCAGCGTGCACGCACGCGCAAGCTTTCCCCCGATGAAATCCAGGGCGGAACATTTACCATCACCAATAACGGATCGGCCGGTTCTGTGTTGACGATGGCAATCATCAGTCAGCCCCAAGTGGCTATTTTGTCAACCGATGCCGTTATCAAGAGGCCAGTCGTGATCGAAACGGCCGATGGCGGAGAAAGCATTGCAATTCATCCCATTGGCAACTTGTCATTGACATGGGATCATCGCGCCTTTGATGGTGCGTACGCTGCTCGATTCTTGGTGAAGATTAAACACATTTTAGAGACCCGAGATTGGTCAGCGGAAATATAAGTATGTCGTCTTCTGTATTGCGAGTACGTTGGCTTGGTCGCGTTGCGTATTCCGAAGCCCTCGCGTTGCAAGAATCTATTTTTCACAACGGCTCTGATAATCGATTGCTCTTGCTTGAACATCCCCATGTTTTTACTTACGGTCCGTCAGCAGATTTGGCCAGAAATCTTAAGTGCGACCCTACTCAGGTAGGCGCAGAATTTGTTGCAGTAAATCGTGGTGGGGATATTACATATCACGGACCTGGACAATTAGTGGGATATCCATTACTGACATTGCCGCCCAAACTTGCAGACAGCGAAGGTCCTGCAGACTCGGTGGCGTATGTGCACTCCGTTGAGCAAATGATCATCGACTCATTGCGCGAACTCGGACTCCAAGATGTTGGCACTATGTCAAAGTATCCAGGTGTTTGGGTGAATCCCAACGGCGATAACCCACGAAAAATTTGTGCCATCGGAGTGCGTGTCTCGCGGCGCCGCACGATGCATGGGTTTGCACTCAATGTGAGTACAGATCTTGAGTACATGCGAAAGCACATTGTTCCGTGCGGTATCTCTGAGTATGCGGTGACATCGATGCACGAGGAAGGCATTGATGCATCAATCAAGGATGTTGCTGAAGTTGTGTCTCGTCATGCCGCAAAGATGTGGGGCAATTCCCAACTTGAACGACAAGATGTTGCATGGAAAGAATCACTCTCTGACCTGTCGGCATTTTCGCGTGGCGAGGGTCCTGGCCAGCCCGTGCGCATGATGGGACGACTTGCGCGTGCGGGTGTTGAAGGGGGCGTCGATATCTCTGCACGGAAGCCTGACTGGATACGCCCCCGGGTACATCATGGAGCAGAAGTTCTTGCTTTGAAAAAAACTTTGCGCGATGCATCACTCGTGACGGTGTGTGAAGAAGCTGGATGTCCGAACTTGTCAGAGTGCTGGAGCAGTGGCACGGCAACATTTATGGTGTTGGGCGAACGATGCACTCGAGCCTGCGGATTTTGTCTCATCGATACACAAAAGCCACTTGATGCAGACCATCACGAACCAAAAAGAGTGGCTGACGCGGTGCGCAAAATGGGATTGTCGTATGCCGTGCTCACGATGGTGGCTCGTGACGATCTTGTTGATGGCGGAATGGAGCATGTTGCACAATGTGTTCGGGCGATTCGCGCCCAAGACGCAAGCATCAGTGTCGAAACACTTATCTCAGATGTTCGCGGAACAGACGCACTGCAGATTTTAATTGATGAACGGCCAGATGTGTTGAATCACAACGTCGAAACAGTGCCCCGCCTACAACGCGCGGTCCGACCATCTGCTGGTTATGCACGCAGTCTGTCGGTACTGGCAAGATCAAAGTGCGCAGGTCTCGTTACCAAATCCGGGCTCATCGTCGGGATGGGTGAAACAGACGATGAGGTGGTGGGCACTCTTGCTGACTTGGCTGCCGTTGGTGTTGACATCGTGACTATTGGTCAATACCTGCGACCCACAACGAACCATTTGCCTGTGGCGCGATGGGTAGAACCACACGTGTTTGAGATGTACAAAGAAGTTGGCGAGGCATTCGGAATCGGCCATGTGGAGTCCAGTCCATTGACGCGCAGTAGTTATCACGCCAAAGAGTCAGCAGAACACGCCATTGGT
Organism: Ilumatobacteraceae bacterium; assembly: GCA_016463545.1. Taxonomy (GTDB): domain Bacteria; phylum Actinomycetota; class Acidimicrobiia; order Acidimicrobiales; family Ilumatobacteraceae; genus UBA2093. The sequence goes on along the minus strand of JAEMRC010000013.1, from coordinate 19,487 downwards.
GCAGCGGTACCTGTCAGCATTGGAGTCAAATGATTTCTGTCCATGACTCCAGTGTGTTTGAGAACCGACTAGCGCGAGTTCGGGCAGCGATGTTGCAACAAGGCGTCGATGTGTTGTTGCTCTCGGTCGGACACGACTTGCCATATCTCACTGGCTACTATGCGATGCCACTTGAGAGACTCACAATGTTGGTAGTTCCAGTTGATGCGGCAGCATCGATGGTGATTCCGCGCCTTGAGGCGCCGCGAGTAACAGAGATGCCTTCCGTGTTTTCTCTTGTGCCATGGAACGAGACAGATGACCCAGTAGCAATAGTTGCAAAACTCATTGGCTCTGCCACAACGATTGCAGTGGGTGATCAGATGTGGGCACGGTTCCTCGTAGAACTGCTCGCACATTGTCCACGTGCGCACTATCGCCGCGCGGTTGATGTCGTCGGACCGTTGCGCATGGCCAAAGATGCAGCCGAGGTAGACGCTTTGCGTGCTGCTGGTGCAGCAGCAGACAGAGTCGCCGTGCAGTTGCATGCTGGCGATATCCCACTTATCGGAAAGACAGAAGCACAAGTATCCGCTGATATTTCTGCGCGGCTCATTGCTGAGGGGCATGACATTGTGAACTTTGCAATTGTGGCTGCCGGTGAAAATGCAGCAAGCCCTCATCATCATGCAGGTCCGCGTGTTATCAAACATGGCGACATCGTGTTGTGTGACTTTGGCGGAACGATGAATGGCTACTGCAGTGATATGACAAGGTGCGTTCATCTTGGAGATATCCCTTCAGACATTGCCGACGCCTACGCGGTGTTGCATGAATCCCAAATCGCCGGAGTTGCCGCGGGTGTTGTGGGCGCGCCGTGTGAGAGCATTGATGCGGCATCTCGACGAGTGATCGATGATGCGGGCTATGGTGATTTTTTTATACATCGCACCGGACACGGCATTGGTATGGAAGCACACGAAGACCCATACATGGTGAGTGGAAACAAGCGCCTTTTGGAGGTCGGACACGCATTTAGCGTTGAACCTGGCATCTATCTGCCCACAAAATGGGGAATGCGACTAGAGGACATCGTTGTGGCAACCCCAGGGGGCCCTGAGTCCATGAACTTCGCTGACCATTCATTGGTTGTCCTCTAACTTGTCCCTGCGTTTTGTCAAGCCGATAAAGTCGGCAAGACTACAAGCAGAGGACGGAGGCTGAAATGTTAGATGTAGCAATTACTGGCGGAATGGTGGTTGATGGAACGGGTGCAGAACCTCGTCGTGCTGATGTAGGCATTGTCAACGGCAAAGTTGCCGTGATCGGTGAACTCAAAGATTCGAGCAAACAAGTTATTGATGCGACGGACCTCGTTGTGTCTCCGGGTTTTATTGATCTACACACTCACTACGATGCACAAGCATTTTGGGATACAACATTGAGCCCATCGCCAATGCACGGTGTGACAACTGTTATCGGCGGCAACTGCGGATTCACTATTGCTCCGCTGACGCCACAAGATGGTGATTATCTCATGCGAATGTTGGCACGAGTTGAAGGCATGCCACTTGAGGCGTTGCAGCAAGGCGTTCCATGGAACTGGCACACAACTGCTGAGTACCTCGATTCTCTTGACGGAAAACTTTTACCCAATGCCGGATTCTTGGTCGGGCATAGCGCTTTGAGGCGTGTTGTGATGCACGATGACGCCAATCAACGTGCAGCGACACCGGCTGAAATCGAGTTGATGGTGGTGCTATTGCGTGATGGATTACGCGCTGGCGGATTGGGTTTCTCATCGACATGGTCTCCGAGTCATAACGATCACACCGGATCACCTGTGCCATCGCGTCACGGAACCCGCGAGGAACTCCTGGCATTGTGTGCTGAAGTATCACAGCACGAGGGAACAACTCTTGAGTTCATTCCAGCAGTGGGGGAGTTTCCCAACGAAGTCTTTGAGCTCATGGGAGACATGAGTGCTGCTGCTAATCGTCCACTCAACTGGAACCTCTTGCAAGTATTTGCACAGAACTGGGATCTCGTGCAGCACCAACTTGCGGGTTTTGATATTGCAGCAGCACGCGGCGGACATGTGTTGGCGCTGACATTGCCAGATACTTTTCGTGTGCGACTGAATTTCAAGAGCGGTTTTATTCTTGACATTCTGAACGGCTGGGACTCATTGATGGCATTGCCAGATGATGCCAAAACCGCGATGTTGCGCGATCCAGATGGTCGCGCCGAAATGAATCGTCTTGCTCAAACGACCGAGGGCCCAACCCGTGCAATCGCAAACTGGGCCGGGTATTTCTTGCTTCAAACATTTACGGCAAAGTGGAAGCCGTTTGAAGGTCGCCTGATTGGCGAAATTGCCCGTGAATTAGGCGTTGATGCATGGAATCTTTTGTGTGACATCGTGCTGGACGACAGATTGTTGACTGTGATTGCCAGTCAAGATCGTGGTCAAGACGACGAAACATGGCGCCGACGAGTCGAAGTGTGGCGCGATCACAGAGCAGTGGTCGGAGCGAGTGACGCTGGTGCACATCTTGACATGATCGATAGTTATGCATTCAGCACCACTCTGCTAGCACGTGCAGTGCGTGAGCGCGATCTGATGCCCATTGAAGAAGCGATCTACCATCTCACTGATCGACCCGCTCGTTTGTACGGGCTCAAAGGTCGCGGTCGGATTCAACAAGGATGGGCTGCAGACATTTGTCTTCTTGACCCAACAACAGTCGGACCAGGTCCAGCACTCATGAGATTTGACCTGCCCGCAGGTGCGGGTCGCGTCTATGGCGAGTCAATCGGCATCGAGCACGTACTGGTGAACGGAGTTCCTTGCGTGCGTAACAATGTTGCCCTCGAGGCCCGTCCCGGAACACTCTTGCGTTCTGGACGTGACACTGAGACCGTTACCGTTCGGTGATCCATCTTGACGCGGCAACGGTCTTGTTGCAATGGGCAACAGGTGGTTTGCTATTTTTGTGGTTTACAACTCATCGCCATGACGTAGGTCGCGGTTATGGCTGGCTATTGCGTGGCAGTTTTTTTGTTATTAGCGCTGGAGCGTGTGCAAGTGGTTTGGCTTTTGGCTCGTCTCCTGTTCGAGATACCGCCGCAGCACTTGTTGCGGTCTCTTCGTTATTGACAGTTCGACGAAAGAACATGCGCTGGGATCTGTTGGCCCCTTGTATCGGATTTGTGGGTTTAATTGCTGCGGGCTTTAACTCAGCAAGTGGCTCTGGCGCGACAACAGTTGCATTGTTACGTATTTTTGTTGGCGCTGTATTTTTAGGAGCAGTGACAGATGCAATGTTGTTGGGTCATTGGTATTTGGTGCAGCCAGGATTACCACGACAGATTTTAAACGAACTCGTCGACACAGTGTTTTGGATTTTGCCCTTTGAGACGGCGATGCTTTTGCTTCCGACGGGCATGATCAGTGTGTTCAATGGCTCAATTGATGACGGGTGGAACGGCGTACTGGGTTGGTTTTGGTTGGCTTGCGTGGTCACAACAGGAGTGTTGGTCAAAGTCACGAAGGCGGCCCTGCGAGAGCGCAGTTATTCGGCCGTCATGGCAGCGACGGGCCTGATGTACCTAGCAATTCTCACTGCTTTTGGCACCGATCTCGTGGCGCGCGCAGTTCTGGCATAGTGTTTCGGCATGGAATTTTTTGAGCGCACAATTTTCAATGACGAACACGACCAGTTTCGCAAGACATTTCGCAACTGGCTAGATAAAGAAGTTGTTCCAAATCACGAACAATGGGAAAAAGATGGAATCACACCGCGATCGTTGTGGCTTGAAGCCGGAAAACATGGTTTTCTGGGGTTGACAGTTGGCGAGCAATACGGAGGCGGTGCAACTGATGATTATCGTTTTGCAGCCATCATGGCAGAAGAAGTTGGCTACACAGGCGTCATCGGAAGTGCCAACGGATTCACATTGCACAACGACATTGTGTTGCCGTACTACATCTCGTTGGCAAACGAGGATCAGAAAAATCGTTGGTTACCTGGCATGGTGACTGGTGAGATCATTGGCGCACTCGGAATTACGGAACCAAATACCGGAAGTGATGTTGCGGGCGTCAAGACATCTGCCGTGCGCCATGGTGATACATGGGTAGTGAACGGAGCAAAGACGTTTATCTCAAACGGAATCAACAGCGATGTGGTCGTGACAGTGTGTCGCACTGATCCAGAAAAGGGCCATGCCGGATTCTCGCTACTTATCCTGGAGCGAGGGATGAAAGGCTTTGAAAGAGGTCGCAATCTCGACAAACTAGGCATGCACGCACAAGACACTGCCGAACTGTTTTTCACTGACGTCGAAGTACCCGCTGAAAATATGCTTGGCGATGAAGGAATGGGGTTCACCTACCTCATGCGTAACCTTGCTCAAGAACGACTTGGCATTGCAGTTGGGGCCGTTGCGGTGGCTGATGCGGCATTGCATTGGACACTTGATTACACCCGTGAACGAAAAGCATTTGGCCAATCCATATCGCAATTTCAAAACAGTAAGTTTTTGCTTGCTGAGTTGGCAACAGAAGTCCAGATTGCACAGGTCTATGTTGATCATTGCGTCGAGTTGCACTGCGCGCAGAAGCTCAACGCTGAGCAGGCCGCTGCCGCCAAGTTCTGGACAACTGAATTACAAAACAAGGTCGTTGATCGTTGTCTGCAATTACACGGTGGGTATGGCTATATGCGCGAGTACCCGATTGCTAGGGCGTGGGCAGATAGTCGCATTCAGACTATCTACGGTGGCACAACTGAGATCATGAAAGAGATTGTTGGCCGTAGTTTGACTCGCTAAAGAATCACTCCAGCCGCACGAAGAGCGCTCGCATCAAGTCCGAGTTCAGTGACAATGTCGTCGCTGTGTTGCCCATATGCAGGAGCAGGCGAAGACACAACAGCGGGCGTTTTAGAAAAGCGTGGTGCGCTGCGAACTTCACGCACACGACCAGCCGTGGGATGCTCGCGCTCTACAAAGACTTCATTGTGCTTAACCTGTGGAGTGTCAGGAAGTTCTTCAAGGCTGATGACAACTGATCCCGGAAGATCAAACTTGCGCGCACGCTCAACAAACTCGGCACATGTCAGTTTGCTAAGACGTCCGCCGATGAGTTCGACAAATGCTCCAGCATTTTGACCACGTGCGACTGCTGTAGAGAAGCGTTCATCATCAGCAATCTCAGGAACCCCGAGCACGCTACAAAGTGAGCGAAACTCCGCATCGGTTACAACAGACATCGTGCAGTATCCGTCTTGAAGTTTATTGATGCCATAGTTAGAAGCAATGGTGGGCGTGCGCATGGCGTCATCATCAAGAATTGCATCGTTCATTGCTCCGTCAGGCCAGATAAATGCAATAGCCGCATCAAGCATTGCCAATGTGATGTGTTGTCCGCCAGCACCTCGTTCGCGGGCAAATAGGGCAGCCGTGATGGCTTGCGATGCAGTAAGGGCTGTGACTTTGTCGCAGATAAGCGTGCGCAGAGCGCTTGGTTCGCCTGTGCGTGGATCGGTCTGAATTGAGATCAAGCCACTCGCTGACTGGATGACATTGTCATACACCCGTAATCCGCTGTTGGGTCCGTCTGGTCCGAATCCACTGATCGATACGTAGATGAGATTTTTGTTAATGGCAGAGAGATCTTCGTAGCCCAAACCCAAGCGATCAAGTGCACCAGGTCGAAAGTTTTGAATCAGCACGTCGGCGGTAGCAATGAGTTTGTGCATGATCTCGATGCCTTCGGGTTTTTTGAGATCAACTACAAGGGAACGTTTGCCGCGGTTGTTGAGCACGAAGATTCCGGTGGTTCCGTTCTTGCTTGTGCCGAGATAGCGCATCATGTCGCCAATGCCAGGCGATTCAACTTTGATGACATCAGCACCTTGGTCTGCCAACAACATTCCGGATAGCGGTCCGCTTATCATGACGGACATATCGACAATACGGATCCCGTCAAGTGGTCCTTTGGGTGTGCTCATTGTGGTCCTCCTGGTGCAACGAGTGGCCATGGCCGACGTTGTTCGATAATGCGGGCTAGTTCGAGAAGTTGTTGTTCACAAAAATGTCTGCCAATTATTTGAAGACCAACCGGAAGGCCATCGACAAAACCAGCCGGAACCGAGATGCCGGGGTTTCCGTGCAGGTTGCACGGAAATGTCAGTAAGCCGTTATTGCGTCCGCCTGCCTTGATGCCACCAAACGTGCTGGGCAGTGGGCCTTGTGCATCAAATGCAATGTCTGGATTACTTGCAGTGATCACAATGTCGACTTGGTCAAAAATTTCGGCCATGCGTTGGTTGAGGTCAGCGCGACGTGCTTCGATGCGGGCCCGTGCATCACTTGAATATTTGCCGTGCGTGAACTCAAGTGCAAGGCGCATCTCGGGAGTGAGTTGGTCTGCGCATGCGGGCCATCTGTCGCCAAGTTCTGCGGCGAGTTCGATTGTTCCAGAAATAGACCATGCCGCACCCATTCGCGGAAGAGCCGTGTTGACTCCGTCAATGCGTTTAAGTTGCGCAGCGCCAATGAGATCGTCTGCGGTGTCAAGAAGAACATTCCACATTTCAGGCGATACGACTGCGCCACCCCAATCTGGGACGACTGCAACTCTGAGGCCAGCAACTTGAATAGTTCCAAGATCATTTTCCCATCCGCTTGTGCGCTGCAAACTGAGCGGATCTCGCGTGTCATGTCCGTTAGACACATCAAACCAGCGAGCAGTATCTCGAACACTTCGTGACACGCATCCAACGGTGACGGTGAGATTGCTGTACTGCGAAAATGGACCCCGAGGAATCCGTCCGTATGTAGATTTGAGGCCAACTAATCCGGTGAAGCCAGCCGGAATACGAATTGAACCACCGCCATCACCGGCGGTTGCCAACGTAAACAAACCACCTGCCACGGCTGATGCGCTACCACCTGAAGATCCGCCAGGCGTGCGACCATGTTGCCAAGGATTATGTGTCGCACCATTGAGCACTGTTCGCGTGACATTGACTCCACCGAACTCGCTCGCAGTTGTCAGTCCAAGTGGCACCATTCCACCAAGGTCACGGATTCGTTGCACATGAATAGATGTGTATTGGGCGATTCTGTCGGCGAAAAGAATTGATGCGCTTGTGTCAGGCCATCCCTCAACACTGTCGAGTTCTTTGATGCCCACTGGGATACCGCCAAATGGCAGGTCTGTGTTGGCATTTTTTGCTGCCTTTTCAGCAGATGCTGTATCGATAAAAGAAACAGCATTGAGAGAACTCTTCGAGATTGCACCGTATGTGGCGCGCAATTCCTCAAGTGGTGAGCGACGTTTTGCCCTGAACTCATCTACGAGGGAACAGGCGTCCCCTTGCCACGGTGCGTTTTCCATATCAGCGCAAACTAGCCGACAATGCCCGATGTACAACCCGTCGGAGAAAATCAAGCACAACTAGACTGCTGTTTCTACAGAACTCGAAAGACCACTATGAACGCATATGGCGCACAATCTCATGCAGGAATGCCAGTCCGACCAGGCATGACGGTTCCCTTGCCGGGTCATCTTCATGCTCAACAAGACAAACTTCGTGAACTCGCTGATCTGGGATACACCGATATTTGGTCTGCAGAAGCGGACGGCGCTGACGCATTTACACCTTTGGCATTAGCGGCTGCTTGGGAGCCCCGTTTGCGCCTCGGGACCGCCATTGTTCCGGCGTATACAAGAAGCCCCGCATGTTTTGCGCAGTCGGTAGCAACCCTTGCCGATGCAGCACCTGGGCGCTTCGCAATCGGAATCGGATCATCAAGCAATGTCATCGTCGAAAAATGGAACGGCATTCCGTTTGAAGAGCCCTACAAAAAAGTTCGTGATGTCGTGCGGTTTTTAAACGATGCGTTATCGGGCGAAAAGATTACAAAAAAATACGACACTTTTGAAGTCAATGGCTTCAAAATGGCTATTCGCCCAGAAGTAAAACCACAGATTCTTATTGCAGCATTGCGTGAAGGCATGTTGCGTCTTGCGGCTCGAGAAGCAGACGGAACAATCATTAACTGGCTGTCGGCAAACGACGTCAGCCGCGTGGCCGATGTGGTTCGTGATGCGAGTGGTGGCGTCCCCAAAGAAATCGTGTGCCGTATTTTTGTGTGCCCAAGTACCAACACCGATCAAGTGCGTGCGGCCGCAAAATTTGCAATCGCCGCCTATCTCAATGTTCCGGTATACGCGGCATTTCACGAATGGCTGGGCAGAGGAGACGACCTACGCGCAATGTGGGATGCCTGGAAATCTGGCGATCGCAAAGCAGCATTGGCCGCTATCCCGGATCATGTCGTAGACGATCTCATTGTGCATGGTTCTCCAGAGCAGTGTCGTGATCGTATTCGCCAATATTTTGATAACGGAGTCACCACATCGTCATTGGCAATTTTGGCACTCGATCCAGAGCTAGATCACTGGCAAGCCGTGCGTGATTTGTCGCCGTCAGCGCATAAGTAACAGCGAGTGAACGACGACGCAACAACCAAAGAGGGGTGGCGCCTCTTACGCGCCACTCTCAAGCAACAAAAACGTGGCCTAACTGCCGGCATTGCTGTTGGGTTGCTTTGGACAATTGGCAAAATTGCAGTACCGCAACTCACGCGATTTGCCATTGATCGCGGCATTGAGCGTGGTGGATCACTTTTGTCGTGGACATTGCTGATTCTGGCAGCAGCGGTCATTGCTGGATTCTTTTCTGGATTCCGGCGATTCTTTGCTTTTCGAGAAAGCCGCCTCACCGAGACAATTCTGCGCGAAAAACTCTTTGCCCATCTGCAGGGACTGCACGTCGGTTTTCATGATCGAACTCAAACAGGGCAACTCATGAGCAGGGCATCAAGCGATCTCCAACAAATCCAGGGTTTTGTAGTGATGATTCCGATCACGATCTCTAATGTCGGAATGATTATTGGTGCTGTCATTATTTTGATTGCGACAGACCCCACACTTGCGATCTTTGCATTGGCGCCACTTCCATTTGTCAACATTGCGTTTCGACGGTTCAGCGATCGAATACATGAGACGGTTCTCAAGGTCCAACAAGAGCAAGCCCAACTTGCCAATGTCGTTGAAGAGACAGTTTCGGGCGTACGAGTCATCAAAGGATTCGGAGCAGAGTTAGTGCAAGCCAGAAAATTAGAAAAAGAAGCGGATGATATTCAGGCGGTTTCGTTACAGGCTTCGCGAATTCGCAGCAGGTTTTTACCGGCAATTGATCTTTTGCCGACACTCGGATTGATCGCGGTTCTGGGTGTAGGCGGGCACAGGGTGATGAACGGCGACATGTCGGTTGGTGAACTCGTTGCGTTTAATGCATATCTCACATTGCTCGTGTGGCCGCTACGAAATATTGGGATGACAGTGGCGATGGGCCAACGTGCAGCCTCTGCATTGCTGCGAGTTCATGAGATTTTGTCGGAAGAATCGATCATCACTGACCCCAAATCACCTGTTGTTCTTCCGAAGTCCGCACTGGCGCAGCCCGTTGGTGCTGTGTCATTTAAAGATGTCTCGTTCAGTTACGAAGTTGGACACACCGATGTACGCGTATTGGGAGGACTGACACTAGACATTGCTCCGGGCGAATCGTTGGCAATCGTTGGGGCAACTGGTTCAGGCAAAAGCACCATCACGCGTTTACTCTTGCGCTTTTATGACCCACAATCTGGTCTGATTACGCTCGACGGAGTTGATCTTCGTGCGCTACGTCTGCGCGATTTACGTAGTTCTATTGGCGTCGTCTTTGAAGACACATTGCTTTTCCATGACACGGTGTCTGCCAACATTGCTTTTGCCAAGCCCGATGTTGATTTCTCTGTCGTGCGAAATGCTGCCAAGTTAGCCAGCGCTCATGAATTTATTCGTCAGTTGCCAGATGGTTATGACACCTTGATCGGAGAACGCGGGTATTCACTTTCAGGCGGTCAGCGGCAACGTATTGCTATTGCTCGTGCCATAGTTGCCGACCCACGAGTGTTGGTTCTAGATGATGCTACGTCTGCAGTAGACCCAACAAAAGAACACGAAATCCGTGATGCGCTTGCCACGGTGATGAGAGGTCGTACCACTTTGGTGATTGCTCATCGACCAGCCACGATTGAGTTGGCCGATCGAGTAGCGCTTCTGGACGATGGAAAAATCGTGGCAACCGGAACCCATGTCGAGATGTTGGCAACCAATGAGCGGTATCAAGAGGTTCTGGCCTCGTGGACTGTGGCCAAGGAAGAGTCGTAAATATGTGGTCTGATAGCGCGATCTCCGAAGAAGACAAACTCAACCGCACGCAAACTCAAGCAGTGTTGCGTCGAAGTTTGCGCATGGCAAAACCATTTCGGCGATCAGTTGCCGCTGTATTTCTTTTCGTCACGGTGTCTGTTGTCTGCACACTGGCCGGGCCACTCCTAGTGCGATACGGAATCGACTCTGGTATTCGTAAAAACAACGGCAGAACTCTCAACATCGCCGTTGGTGGCTATGCATGTGTGGCGCTGCTCTCATATGTTGTCAGTCGCGGTCAGATCATTTCTGTCAATATCGCCGGTGAAGGTTTCTTGCGACTACTTCGGTTGCGCGTTTTTGACAAGATACAAAAACAATCAATGAGTTTCTTTGACCGCGAAAAGGCTGGAGTCTTGGTTTCGCGTATGACAGCCGACATCGAGTCAATGGCTGAACTTGTGCAATGGGGACTATTGGGATTCATGGCGGCATCTCTGCTGCTTGTGCTTGCATTGGTCTTGTTGTTTGCTCTGTCATGGCAACTCACCCTTGTTGCGCTTTTGGTTTTGCCGATTCTTGTTATTGCATCGGTCAAGTTTCAGCGTGACTCAAACAAGGCATACCTTGAAATACGCGAGAAAGTCGGCAGCAATCTCTCAGCGCTGCAAGAAGGAATAACAGGGGTGCGTGTTATTCAGGCGTATGCGCGAGAAGGCGAACAAATCAGACGATTTGAAGAATCAAATCAAGATCTCTTCAGAAGCCATATGCATAGCGTGCGTGTCACTACGTGGTATTTCGGACTCGTTGAATTCTCTGGCATTGCTGCGTCAGCATTAATGGTAGGCATTGGCGGATGGCTTGTGCATCGCCAAGATGTATCACTCGGAACAGTTGTCGCTTTTGTTCTGCTGTTGGCGAATCTCTTTGACCCTGTGCAGCAATTATCACAGTTGTATAACACTCTGCAGTCAGCAACTGCTGCACTACATAAGTTATTCGGAATCATTGACGCAGTGCCAGATGTAGATGAAGCACCCGCGTCTGTCGAGTTGCCAAGAGATGGCAATCTTGTGGTCGACTCTGTGACCTTTACATATGAGGCCGGAACGCGACCCGCATTGCAAGATGTCAGTATTACTGTGACGGCTGGTCAGCGACTTGCACTTGTTGGTCCAACAGGCGCAGGTAAATCAACTCTGGCAAAGTTGATGGCACGCCTGTATGACCCCGACACCGGAACCGTTACTTTTGGTGGCGTCGACCTTCGGCAGGCGTCATTTGTATCGCTACGCGACCGCATTGTGGTGATTCCCCAAGAGGGCTTCTTGTTTGATGGAACAATTCGTGAGAACTTATTAATTGCCAAGCCTGATGCAACAGATGCGCAGATTATTGAAGCACTCACAAATCTTCAGTTGCTTGAACGCTTTGAGGCATTTCCAGAAGGCCTCAATACAGAAGTACAAGAGCGGGGGACACGTTTATCTGCAGGTGAGCGTCAACTTGTTGCCCTGTCTAGAGCAGCACTTATCGACCCCGCAGTCTTGGTACTTGATGAAGCGACATCAAACCTTGATCCTGGAACCGAGCATGACATCGAACGAGCGCTTGAAAAACTAATGCAAGGTCGCACTGTGGTGGTGGTTGCCCACAGATTGTCAACCGTGCGCCGAGCCGACAGAATTGCAGTGGTCAGTGATGCACGGGTAACAGAATTTGGTACGCATGACGAACTCATTGCGCTCGGCGGGCATTATTCGGTGTTAGCGGCCACGTGGGCGCAGTCGCAGCCACAGTAATTTTACTAACGGCGATCAGCGAGC
>JAEMRC010000013.1:0-7303 GCA_016463545.1 Ilumatobacteraceae bacterium | reverse complement strand
ACAAAGTATTTTGCTTTAGGGTGGTGGCAAATAATCGCTGACGTTGTTTGTTCAGGCTGATACTGCCATCCGGTTTCTTCACTCACTTCTATTCCCAAACGACCCGCCTCAAGTAGTTCTGCCACTCGCGCATTGTCTTCTAGATCGGGGCATGCAGGGTATCCCCATGAATAACGCCCACTGCGATATTGCTGGCGGAAGAGTCCGGCAATTGTTGGACCGTCTTCATGGACAAATCCCCACTCGCTACGAATGCGATGGTGCCAGTATTCGGCAAGTGCTTCAGCCATCTCTACACCTATTCCGTGTAGCTCTAAGTATTTTTGGTATTCATTAGCGGCAAATAACTCCGCTGCTTTTTCGCTGACGGTGGCACCCATGGTGACGATATGAAATGCTGCGTAGTCAATTTCGCCTGAAGAAATAGGTCGAAAGAAATCAGCAATACACAAATACGGCGCTACTTTTTGGCGAGGGTATGCAAAACGGGTGCGCTCCGTAGTGCGCGTTTCGTCTGTCCAGACCACGAGTTCATTGCCGTCACCGTTGACGGGGAAATATCCATAAACCAATTGCGGAACCAAGACTCCAGAGGCTTTGGCGGCGGCGAGTTGTTCGCGCAACATCGGACGCAAGCGCTCTTTGAACTGTTCGTCTGTTTCATTTTTTTCTGGTCGAAACTGCCATTGATTACGAAAAAGTGCTGTCTCGTTGATGTATGCAGCAATGTCATCCAACGCAATTCCCTTAACCACTTTTGATCCAAGAAAAGGTGGAACAAAGACTGTGTTGTCAGTTTCTGCTTCGGGCGATCGAGCTGGAAGATTAAGTTCTGAATCTTCAACTTTTTCACGTTTTGGAATCATGCGAACTGTCGGCACTCGGCCGTCATCTGCACTGTCATCACCAGATTTCTTGATGTCCATCAGACGATCAAGTGTGCTGAGACCTTCAAAAGCATCTTTGCCGTAGAACAAACGGCCTTCATAAATTTCGCGCAGGTCACGCTCGACGTAGGTGCGAGTGAGAGCCGCCCCGCCCAACAACACTGGCACATGCGACAGACCAAGCGAATTAAGTTCTTGAAGGTTTTCGCGCATGATGAGTGTGCTCTTGACGAGAAGGCCACTCATGCCTATTGCATCTGCACCGACTTCTTTGACCTTGGCCACCATGTCAGATATTGAGACTTTGATTCCGATGTTGTGCACGTCGTAACCGTTATTGGTGCAGATAATGTCAACCAAGTTTTTGCCAATGTCATGAACGTCACCTTTGACCGTTGCTAGCACCAATACACCTTTGGCGTTACTGGCGCTTTTTTCCATGAACTGTTCAAGATGGCTGACGGCCGCTTTCATGGTCTGAGCACTTTGGAGCACGAACGGCAATTGCATCTGGCCAGAACCAAAAAGTTCACCAACTTCGCGCATGCCGTCAAGCAAGATGTTATTGATGATGTCTAGCGGCGTAATCCCTTGACTCATTGCAGTGTCGAGGTCGGTGGTGAGACCTTCTCGATCACCATCAATAATACGGCTTCGAAGTATTTGTTCGACGGTCCAGTCAGAGCGGTCTTCTTTTTCTGCTTTGACAAGTGTGATGTCGGCAAATATTTCAAGGAGTTTGGCTAACGGGTCATAGTCGGGCGTGCGACGATCATAAATTAGGTCAAGACAGACTTGTTTTTGATCTTCGGGTATACGAGCAAGTGGGATAATTTTGGATGAGTGCACGATGGCGCTATCAAGTCCTGCAATTTGTGACTCATGCAAGAACACACTGTTAAGAACTTGGCGACTGGCGGGGTTTAGTCCGAAACTGACATTGCTCACGCCGAGCGTGGTATAGGCACCAGGAATTTCTGTCTTAATGCGGCGAATCGCATCCATTGTTGCCATTGCATCGCGACGTAGGTCGTCTTCGCCTGTGCTGAGAGGGAATGTAAGTGTGTCAAAGATGAGATCGCTTGCGGAGAGACCATATTGCGTGGTGGCAATGGTGTGAATGCGATGTGCAATTTCCATTTTCCATTCCACGTCGCGGGCTTGTCCGACTTCGTCAATGAGTAGACAAATAACTGCTGCGCCGTAGTCACGAGCGAGTCCGAACACTCTGTCAAGGCGACTGCCTGGTCCTTCGCCATCTTCAAGATTGGCTGAGTTGAGAATGGCTCTACCGCCGACATGTTGCAAGGCGACTTCCATCACCGCTGATTCGGTGCTGTCAATGACAAGAGGAACGCTTGCTTGTGTAGCGAAGCGCGAAACGATCTCGTTCATGTCTTCTTGGCCGTCGCGTCCGACATAGTCGACGCAGACATCAAGCACATGTGCGCCCTCGCGAATTTGATCAGTGGCAATCTTGGAACACGTGTCCCAGTCTTGGCGCAACATTGCATCACGAAAAGCTCGAGAGCCATTTGCATTTGTTCGCTCACCAATAATGAGCACGCTGTTTTCTTGTTCGATCGTGACTGGAGAGTAGAGAGATGTCACGCTTGGCTCGATCTCGGTTGTTCTTTGCATCGGCGCAAGGCCACGAACGGCCTCTACAACCTGGCGTAAATGCTCTGGAGTGGTTCCGCAACAACCGCCGACGATTCCGATGCCTAAATCTGTGACATGGTGACGATGAAACTCAGCCAACTGAGCCGGGCTGAGATCGTAATGTGTCTTGCCGTCAACGATGCTTGGCAATCCAGCGTTAGGCAACACGCTGATTGGCAACGAACAATATTTGCTGAGATAACGCAAGTGTTCTTGCATTTCTGACGGACCAGTGGCGCAGTTGATCCCAAGGACATCGGGATTCATCGCAGATAACGCACTTACAGCAGCGCCAATTTCTGTTCCTACCAACATGCGTCCGGTTGTTTCCATTGTGACTTGAACTTGCAGCGGAACCTGTCGGCCAACTGATGTCATCGCCATACGACACGCTTGCATCGCTGCTTTTATCTGCAGCAGGTCCATGCAGGTTTCAATTAAGAATAAGTCGATGCCCCCATCAAGTAGGCCGCGTGCCTGTTCTTCGTATGTGCTGCGTAAATCGGTAAATGTGATGTGTCCGAGGCTCGGAAGTTTTGTTCCGGGGCCCATCGAGCCGGCCACGTATCGGGGGCGACCATCTGTTTCGTGGTCACTGGCGACTCGTCGTGCGATGGAGGCTGCTTTGACGTTGAGGTCATAGGCACGATCAGCGATGTTGTACTCGGCAAGAACCGTGCTAAACGATCCAAAACTTGCTGTCTCGAGCACGTCAACACCGACATCAAGAAACGCATTATGCATCGACTCGATGACATCAGGCCTGGTGTCGCAGAGCATTTCATTACAACCCTCAAGAGATGGTCCACCAAAGTCGTCTGGTCCGAGATCGAGGTCTTGGACAAAGGTTCCAAAGGCGCCGTCAAAAACTATGACGCGCTCCTGAACGGCATCAAGGTATGGCTGGCGTGGCATGACCCTTTAACGATAGTGGAAAGAGAAAGTTTTTGGCTGTATAGATACGCAAAATGCGTCTGCTGCGTCTATCGTCACAGTGGTATGGCACGTGATCGCATTTACACCCGAGAGGGTGACGACGGAACCACTGGACTCTTCTACGGAGGCCGTGTTGCTAAGGACAGCGAACTACCGCGTGCCTACGGGGCAGTAGACGAAGCACAAGCAGTCATGGGACTGGTTCGAATTGCCGCCGGGCATGGCACGGAGTGTGACGAAATTTGCGTCTCGATTATGCGTGAACTCTGGGTGTTGATGGCTGAGTTGGCCACACTGCCCGTAAACCGAACCAAGTTGATTCCGGATAAAAGTTCTGTCTCTGCAGAGATGGTATTACGACTTGAGGCCATCATCGACGACCTTGATACTCGGTTCGATCCGCCGACAGAGTTTGTCGTGCCAGGAGAACATCCTGTTGCAGCATGGCTTGATCTCGCTCGCACCGTGGTGCGTCGCGCAGAACGACACTCTTTTTCAGCGGCACCACCACCATCCCAAGTTGTGCCGTATCTCAATCGTTTGTCTGACTTATTGTGGACAATGGCTCGTTGGCAAGAAGGCACATCGCGCCCCGTCCGTTCTGTATAGGCGAGACCGTCTAGCGTTGCGGACATGACAATCGCAGTTAATGTTTCTCGTTCAATCCCAGCCAAGGTTGATGCTGTCGGCATCCCTGTCGCATCAGATGGTCCGATACCCGCATCTGTCGGACTCTCGCGTGCAGCGCTGAAGTCAATCGGGTTTGAGGGAAAGCGCGAACAAACACTTGTGCTCGCACCCGCTGGCCGTTCGAATGCAGTCCGTATCTTGATCGGAGTCGGTGACGTCGCATCGATTGATGAGTCGTCAATGCGTTTGATCGCTGCCGCATTAGCTCGTGCCGCCAAAAAAAATGAGTCACTCGCCACGACATTGGCTGGTATCTCAAAAATGAATCGCAAAACAGCAGCACAAGCAGTAGTTGAAGGAATCACACTTGCAACACATCGGTATGGGGCACTAAAGAACGACAAAGATTTCTCGGCCAAGTTGTCGTCGCTCACATTGGTTGCGACGGACGCGACATCTGCTGCAACAAAAGCAGGAGCCGCACGCGGAAAAGTTATTGCTGACGCCGTGTGTCAGGCCCGCGACTTTGCCAACATGCCACCCGCGTATCTCACTGCAAAAATGTTTGCAGACAAAGCAGTCGAGATTGCTCAATCAACAGGACTCACTGTCACCGTATATAACCGAGACCAACTCAAAGCAATGGGCTGCGGCGGAATGATTGGCGTCAACAAGGGAAGCGTCGAACCGCCACGCATGGTGAAACTCGACTATGCACCAGCGGGCTCTGGCGCAAAGATTGTGCTGGTGGGCAAAGGCGTGATGTATGACTCAGGCGGAATCAGTCTGAAGCCAAGCAACGACTCGCATGCCATCATGAAGATGGATATGAGCGGTGCCGCTGCTGTGTTGGCAACGATGAGCACTCTGGCATCATTGAAATGCAAAACCAAGGTGACTGCGTATTTGATGTGCACAGACAACATGCCTTCTGGCGGTGCGCTCAAACTAGGTGACGTCTTAACAATGCGCAATGGCAAGACAGTAGAAATCCACAACACTGATGCAGAGGGCCGTCTTATTTTGGCAGATGGATTATCGCTTGCTGCAGAGTCAAAGCCAGATGCAATTGTTGACATTGCAACGCTGACCGGTGCGATCATTGTTGCCATCGGAGAAAAAGTTGCTGGGGTCATGGGCAACAATCAGTCCTTCATTGAGCAAGTCAAGGCGTCTGCGACACGCACTGATGAACCCATCTGGCAATTGCCCTTAATTGATGACTACAAAAAAGGTCTCGACTCTGTTGTTGCAGATATGCGCAACGTCACCAGTGGTGGTGGCGCCGGTTCAATTACCGCAGCGCTCTTTTTACGAGAGTTCGTCGCAGATGTGCCGTGGGCACACCTTGATATTGCCGGAACAATGGACGTTCGAAGTGACGAAGGATGGCGTAATCGCGGTGCTACCGCATTTGGAACGCGGCTGCTTATCGACCTAGTGACAAATTTCCGCAAACCATCACGTAAATAACTATCTCTTAGTTCTCAAGCGGTAACAAAACCTGAGCAGACTCTTCAAGGTGACGGACCCACTCTGTTGGTGATGTTGGCTCAATAATTGGCAGAACGACAAACTTGCTCGCGCCGATTGCGATGAACTGATTAATCACATTGACAAGTTGATCCCAGCCCTGAGGCACGAGTGTGTTGACGTCATCAAGATCTGGTCGCCGCGCCTTTAGGCCTGCAAGAAGAGCATCTGGTAGTGGTGCATGCGCATAGGGCAACAACACGCCAAAGTGTTCAGGATCAATGACGCGATCATGCTCAGCAGCAACTGCGGTAATGGTGTTCCATCCAGCAGCAGCATCTTCTGGGGTCACAAATGATGGCAACCAACCGTCGGCAAGTCGACCGATTCGTTTGAGTTCGCTTGGCGCAATTCCGCCCAACCAAATATCTGGTGGCTGTTGAAGTGGTTTTGGCTGCACTCGCAAGTTGTCGTAATGGAAATGTTCACCGTGAAACGTAACTGAATCTTGTGTCCAGCATTGGCGCATGACCTCGATTGCCTCGTTGAAGATTCGTGCTCGTTGAGAGCGTTCAACACCAAATGCTTGTTGTTCATGTGGGTCTGCGACACCTAACCCAAATGCGGGCAACAAGCGACCGCGAGACATGCGATCTAATGTTGCGAGCTCTTTTGCCAGCACAATCGGATTACGCCCAGGAAGCACCATCACACTCATTCCGAATTTGAGTTTGCTGGTGCGCCCAGCCGCCATCGACATGGCAACAAGCGGATCTGGCGCTTCGCCACCAATGCGCTCGCTCAGCCACAAACTGTCGAAGTGCAAGCCTTCAAGCGCATCAACGACGTCAAGGAATCCGTGATCATTCAGCGTGGTGCGAACACCGAGTCCATAGCCAATACGAATTTTCACAGCAGGGGGACCCTGACGTGAGGGCTGGCCGATTCGTCAGTAGGCGAGATTCTGCAAGGTGGGAGTTCTGACATCAAACTATGTTCGCACATGGGCCTCCGCGCTCTAACCTCAGAGGATGAGTTCTTTGACGCCGGACCCCGTGCAGCAGTTTCGACTAGATAACAAGGTTGCCCTTGTGACGGGGGCATCATCTGGTTTGGGGGCACGTTTTGCCAAAGTGTTGCATGCAGCCGGAGCGACTGTGGTGATAACTGCTCGTCGCAAAGATCGGCTTGATGGTGTAGCAGCAGAACTGCCTGGTGCGATTGTTATTCCGTGTGATTTAGCCGACTCTGTTCAAAGAGAAAATCTGATTGCTCAAACTATTGCGCAATGTGGTCGCATTGATGTGCTTGTGAATAACGCAGGACTTGGCCACACCTTGGGAGTAGAGAACGAAACTCTCGAACAGTTTCGTGAAGTCATGGAGATCAATACAACGGCGGTATGGCACTTGGCAAAATTGTCCGGTGTTCATATGGTGCAAAACGGCAGCGGAAGCATCGTCAACGTTGCGAGCATGCTCGGACTCGTCGGCTCTACTCCTGTGAAGCAGGCAAACTATTGCGCAAGTAAAGGTGCAGTGATCAGCCTCACGCGAGAACTAGCACTTCAGTGGGCACGCAAAGGTGTGCGAGTCAATGCACTGTGTCCTGGTTGGTTCTTGACCGAGATGACAGCAGGCATGGACACAGACGAAGGATCACAAAGATACATCGCTCAGAATTCTCCGATGCCAAGACTTGGCGAGGAACACGAA
>JAEMRC010000083.1 GCA_016463545.1 Ilumatobacteraceae bacterium | reverse complement strand
GCTCAACGTGGTACTCGCGGGTGTATCCGTAGCCACCAAGAATTTGGATAGCTTCTTCTGTTACTTTTACCGACATCTCTGATGCGAAGTACTTACTCATTGAACCTTCAGCATTTTTAAAGCCGCCATTTTTGGCCAGCCATGCTGCACGCCAGATGAGAAGTCGAGCGGCATCGATTTGTGTTGCCATGTTGGCAAGTTTGAATGCGATGGCCTGGTTCATAATGATGGGCTTGCCGAAAGCAACACGCTCTTTGGAATAGTCGAGTGCAATTTCATATGCAGCACGCGCAACGCCGAGTGCTTGTGCACCTACAGCTGGACGCGTTGCTTCAAATGTTGCCATCGCTGGTTGCTTGCCGCCTGCATGTCCACCTTCGCGAGCACGGGCCAACTTGGCATCGAGTTTTTCTTTGCCGCCAAGCAAACAAGACCCGGGGATGCGAACATCTACAAGAACAACTTCGGCAGTATGTGACGCTTTGATGCCGTGTTTTTTGTATTTCTGTCCCATTGACAAGCCTTTTGTATTTGGAGGCACGATAAATGATGCTTGTCCCCGACTCTTTAGTTCAGGCTCAACAGCGGCAACAACAACGTGCACATCGGCAATACCACCATTGGTGATCCATGCTTTTGTTCCGTTGAGAACCCATTCATCACGTGCTTCGTCGTAAACAGCACGTGTGCGCAACGAACTGACATCGCTGCCGGCATCAGGTTCGCTCACGCAAAACGCTCCGAGTGCAATTTTTTCTGGGGTTCCGTAACACTGTGGTACCCACTCGATGACTTGCTCCTGAGTTCCGTTGCCAGCGATTCCTGCAGCGGCGAGTCCAGATCCCATGATGGCCATGCCGATTCCGGCATCGCCCCAAAACATCTCTTCGATTGCGACTGGGAGGGTGAGTCCGGTTGGGTCTGCCATGCCGTTCATCAAGAACTCAATGCCATACAAGCCAATTTTGGCTGCCTCTTGCACAACGGGGAAAGGGAACTCTTCGCGTTCATCCCACTCCTGGGCAGCGGGTCGAATCACATCGACAGCGAATTGGTGGATCCAGTCCTTGATTTGAACTTGGTCGTCATTGAGGTGGAGTGAGAAATCAGCCATTCCCCAAACTTACCAGTGGGCAAGTTCCCTACCAAGGCCAGCACCGCACACTTTATGGGTATATGACAAACGACCCAGGAGGTGTACGGTGACAATTACACAAGATAATCGCCATGATATGCATAGCGTTTTGATCGAAAAACTAGGAAGGGAGTCGGCAACCACACTTATGGAACTTCTTCCTCCAGTTGGCTGGGCTGATGTAGCCCGACGAAGTGATGTGGAGTCAGCGCGTCTTGCGACTACACAGGACCTTTTGTTGATGACTGCGAGTACATCTGCTCAATTTAATTTGGTCTGGACGGAGATTGCCGCGGTGCGGTCTGAGATGAGTGCTGAGTTTGCTGCGATGCGATCTGAGATGAGTACCGAGTTTGCTGCGGTGCGATCTGAGATGAGTCTGGGATTTGCTGAAATACGAGTTGAAATGTACAAAGCGTTTCATCGCAATACATTGATGTTGATCGGCGCAATGACCGCCATCAACGCAATTATTGTTGGTGTTGCTGGCGTGCTGCTAAAGACTCTGTAACGGTCGCGCGAATAAATAAAAATGCGATGACGCTTAGCGCTGCACCGATTAAGTACGGAGCAGCGACACCAATATGATCAAACGTGGCGCCCGCCATGATTGGGCCAACTACGCGAGCAAAAGCTCCGACGCTTTGTTGATATCCCAACGCTTCTCCCCTGCGATCTGGTGGCGCAGCATCTGCCACGAGTGCAGTAATCGATGGAGACACGAGACCTTGCCCAAAAGCCAGCAACGCCAACGAAACAATTAATGTCGGCCATACGGTGGATGCACCAAGGGCGAGTAGCCCCACAGACACAACCCCGAGTCCGACACACAGCAACGTGTGTGATCCCCAGCGTCGAGTGAGGGCACCGATTGCACCACCTTGCACTGCGACGAGCATGAGTCCGACCAGCAGAAACACTGCAGCAGTAGAACCTTCCGTGAGCCCGAAGCGACGCTCGCCAAAGAGAGAAAACGTTGTCTCAAAGCCAGCGAATGCAGTGACTGAAATAAATCCTGCAATTGCATATCGAGTGAGCAGTGGCGACCGTAGTTGCGTCGGTGCGCTGAGCTTGCTGCGCGTGTCGACTGCATCGGATTTCTTTGTCTCCGGCAGGCGAATCATTGCAGCGATTGCATTCACTGATGCAACAACTCCGGCAACATAGAAAGGAACGTGTGGCCCACCGAGCGCCGCCAATCCCCCAACGGCAGGTCCGAGCACGAAGCCCACACCAAAAGCGGCGCCCAGCATTCCGAGTAATTGAGCCCGACGCTCAGGAGGTGCAATATCTGTGATTGCGCCCTGGGCAACTGCGACGCTTGCTCCTGATGCGCCATCAATAATGCGACCCAAAAATAACACCCAAAGCGCACCAGCGGCTCCAGTGATGAAACTCCCGATAGCCGTTCCAATTAATGAGATAACGATGACGGGTTTACGGCCAATGCGATCAGAGAGTCGACCGAGAATCGGAGCGAACACCATTTGAGCAATTGAGAACGATGCAAACATGAGCCCAACATCTAGGCCAGATGCACCGAAACGTTCGGCGTAGCGTCCCAAAATGGGCGCAACAATTCCAAACCCCACGAGATCGAGAGCAACGGTTGTCCAAATTATCCAAAACCCCGGCGGCATCGGAGCTCGTTGTTTTTTAGCCACGACGGACGCGAGTTCCTTCCTTCGTGGTTTCCACCACATACCCAAGCGATTGCAATTCATCACGCAAAGCATCAGCAGCGGAAAAGTCTTTTGCGGTTCGTGCCGCATCAAGTGCAGCAGCCTTGGCGCTGATCTCAGCATCGATCTCTTGTGATTCATTTAAGAACAAACCAAGCGCCGATGTCATTTCTAAAATCGCCGACCGTAATGCGATCACCACGTCTGCCTGATTGTCATCAATGGCAACATTTGCTTGACGCACACTGTCAAAAATGAGTGCAGTTGCCGCAGGGGTGTCCAGGTCATTATTCATTGCAATTCGAAACTTGGCAAGAACTTCGGCGTCTGCGACGCCACCACTATTTGCTGCAGATCGCGCGACAAATCCATCTAATCCAGATAACGCACTCACGGATGCATCAAGATTTTCTTTACCAACGCGCACAGGAGACCGATAATGCGTCTGCAGAAGAAGCAGTCGATACGCACGGGCATCGTATTGATCGAGCAAATCTAAAAGGTTGCTGACGTTGCCAAGCGACTTCGACATTTTTTCGCCTTCAATGTCAACGACAAATCCATTGTGCATCCAGTGATTGGCAAATTTCTTTCCAAGTGCCACGGCCTGTGCTCGTTCGTTTTCGTGATGAGGGAAACGCAGGTCTGCACCACCGCAATGTAAGTCAAAGCCTTCACCCAGAAGATCTAAACTCATGACGACGCATTCACTATGCCAACCGGGCCTGCCTTCACCCCACGGTGACGGCCACGCTGGTTCACCAGGTTTCGAAAACTTCCATAAGACGAAATCAGCGGGGTGCCTTTTTTGATCTGCTCCAAAGACGACTCGATCTCCTCCGCCAGCAAGCATGTCATCGATATTTTGATGCGCCAAGAGTCCGTAGTCTGGAACTTTTTCGATACTCAGATACACGCCATCGTCAGTTGTGTAGGCACTATCTTTGGCGACGAGTTCGCCAATCATGGACACCATTGAGTCCACGTACTCGGTGGCATGCGGGACATCATTTGGCCGCTGCACTCCGAGTCTGCCCATTGCGTCAAACCAGATGTTCTCGCACTTCGTTGCGATTTCTCCCCACGGACGACTTTCGCGATGAGCCCGCTCGATGATCTTGTCGTCGATGTCGGTGATGTTTGACACCAGTCTCACCGTGAGTCCGGTCCACTCTAAATACCGACACAAAATGTCATACACAAGCGTGGCGCGACCGTGACCAATGTGAGGTGGTCCGTACACGGTAGGACCACATAAATAGATGCTGATAGATCCGGCATCACGCATTGCCAACGGACGCACTTCTTGTGCGGCAGTGTCGTAGAGATGAAGCACGCCCGCAAGCCTACGGTGGCATGCGCCCCTACCTATGATTACTAGGCGACGAGTTGGGTAACGGTGTCAATCTCAGGTAGTCGGGTCATTGTGGCATGGTGTCGCTTGGATCGCCCCACGACGACTGCCCCCATGGTCGACCATCCCGTAAAGGCGATTGTCACATACACCGATTTATATGGCAGCGAAAGATAAGCCCCTGTTGCGCCAGCACACAAGGCCGTAAGAGTGCGAACAGCCTTGGGAAATCGTGTGAAAATCGTTTTTTTCTGCATGCGAATATCGTGATGCATGCCCTTGAATTGCGGATGACTGACGGAGCAACAGCACCGAAATTTATGGTGACGAGAACGTGAACCCATCCGCGTTGAACGGTCAATAGGTCAGGTCACTTGTGGCTTGAGACGCCTACGATGGGGTTGCTATGTCCGCTGTGCCAGAAAAACCCACCCTCGAGAATCTCGAAACCATCTGGCAGACCAATTGGCAGACCAACAACACATACGCTTTTGACCGAACTGCCGTTCGCGAGGATGTTTTCTCAATCGACACACCTCCCCCCACTGTCAGTGGCTCCCTTCATATGGGGCATATTTTTTCGTACACGCACACGGACGCCATTGCACGGTTCTGGCGGATGCGAGGCAAGGCAGTTTTTTATCCAATGGGATGGGACGACAATGGGTTGCCCACAGAAAGACGTGTTCAAAACTTCTTTGGTGTGACGTGTGATCCCTCCGTGCAATATCAACCACACTTGCAACCACCGTTTCGGGGCGACCCACCCAAAGACCACAAACCGGTTCCTGTATCACGACCGAATTTCATCGAGCTCTGCGAAGAACTCACCGCCCAAGATGAAAAAATCTTTGAAGACGTCTTTCGCCGCCTCGGCTTGTCAATTGATTGGTCATTGCTCTACACCACAATCGAAGACAGATCCCGACGAACTAGCCAGCGAGCTTTTTTGCGCAACCTCGCTCGCGGCGAGGCATACACGCAAGAAGCTCCTACGTTGTGGGACGTAGATTTTCGCACTGCCGTTGCGCAAGCAGAACTAGAAGACCGAGATCGACCAGGCGCGTACCACACAATCGCATTTCATCTCAGCGATGGCAGCGGTGAAGTTGTCATTGACACCACTCGACCAGAACTACTTGCTGCGTGTGTCGCACTCGTTGCTCATCCAAATGACGACCGCTACAAGAAACTGTTTGGCACTACTGTTCGCACACCACTTTTTGATGTCGAGGTACCGGTACTCGCCCATCCTTTGGCTCAAATAGACAAGGGCACCGGCATCGCGATGATTTGCACATTCGGGGACCTCACAGACGTCATCTGGTGGCGTGAACTACAACTACCAATGCGCGCAATCATTGGTCGCGATGGTCGAATTCTGAGCGAAACTCCATCTGCAATTACATCAACAACCGGAGTCTCTGCCTACGCAGAAATTTCTGGCAAGAATATAAAGCAAGCCCAAACCCGAATCGTTGAATTACTGCGTGCGTCAGGCGATATGCATGGTGAGCCGCGCGCCATTACTCACCCAGTAAAATTTTTCGAAAAAGGTGACCGCCCGCTCGAGATCGTGACAAGTCGGCAGTGGTATATCCGCAATGGTGGACGCGATGTTGATCTACGCAATGCACTCTTGGCTCGTGGTGATGATCTCGCATGGCACCCCGACCACATGCGCCATCGCTATAGCAATTGGGTCGAAGGCCTCAACGGTGACTGGTTGATTAGTCGGCAACGATGGTTTGGTGTTCCGATTCCCGTTTGGTATGCCCTTGATGCCGAGGGCAACGTAATGCATGAATCACCGCTCGTTCCAGACGAATCACGACTACCAATCGACCCCAGCACTGATGTGCCGATTGATTACACGCCTTCTCAACGTGGTCAACCCAACGGTTTTGTCGCAGACCCCGACGTGATGGACACATGGGCAACATCATCAATGACCCCCCAGATTGCTGGACTTTGGGAAGACGACAATGCGCTCTTCAGTCATATTTTTCCGATGGATCTGCGACCACAGGGTCACGACATCATCCGCACGTGGTTGTTTTCCACAACGGTTCGCTCCCATTTTGAGTTCAATGTGTCGCCCTGGAAAAATGTTTCACTTTCAGGCTGGATCCTTGACCCAGATCGCAAGAAAATGTCCAAGTCAAAAGGCAACGTCGTTACTCCTATCGATCTCTTCGACTCATACGGTAGTGATGCTGTTCGATATTGGGCGGCCAGTGCTCGACCTGGCGTCGACACAGCGTTCAGCGAAGATCAAATGAAAGTCGGTCGCAAACTTGCGACAAAGTTATTAAACGCAACAAAGTTTGTTCTGAGTTTTGGCGATACAGAAAAGACAGCAGTACCTACTGCTGAAATTGATGTTGCGATGCTCACGCGTTTGTCCAAGGTTGTCGCAGAGACAACAACTGCATTTGAACAATTCGATTACGCGCGCGCACTTGAGCGCACCGAAGAGTTTTTCTGGTGGTTTTGTGATGACTATGTCGAACTTGTCAAGATGCGTGCATACGCAAACCGTGGTGATGACCAAGCAATGAGTGCTCGAGTCGCACTACAGCGTGCCCTTTCAACACTGCAACGATTATTTGCACCCTTTATTCCTTTCGCTACAGAAGAAGTCTGGAATTGGTGGAACGACTCTTCTGTTCACCTCGCGCCGTGGCCGACAGATCAAGACCTCATGGCCGGCATTACTCAGGCAAGTGACGATGCAGTGCTCAATGCGGTGTGTTCAACTATTGCGTTTGTGCGTCGCACAAAAACTGAAGCAAAGGTCAGCCAGCGTGCTGAAGTAGAGCACCTTACGATTTCGGGTGATGCTGGCGCGCTGCGTGCCGTCAAGGCTGGACTGAGCGATATAGAAGATGCAGGATCAGTGAAATCAACTGAATTCATTGAGATTTCCGGTGCAGAACTCACCATAGATGTCCGCCTTGTTGCGCCGAATGTCTGATCTGACGCCAAAAGCGATGCCCTTGCTACTACCGTAGTAAGGAATGTCTGACAAGAAACCACATCGGACGAAAAGACAAAAGACTTTGCTCGTTGTCAACATCGTTGTCGCATCTAGTTGCATCATCGCCGGCTCAGGACTTTTGTATGCCAATCAGCGACTTAGCAATCGACAAGTCGTCTCGATTGACCAAGCCAATGGGGACGGGACTGATAGTTCAGGTAACCAAGCATCTGGATCGAATGAATGGAATCTTCCCCCTGGAGATCTTTCAGCACGTAATTACCTCATCACCGGCACTGATAGTCGTGAATGTATCGATCCGAAGTCTCCGTTCGCGGGCGGATTCGGTGATCGTACGAATTTTGGTGAGCGCAGCGACACCATCATGGTGATTCGCGTGAACCCACTTGACGACCAGGCGCTGATTCTCTCTTTTCCGCGTGACATGTGGGTTAAAATTTCTGGTTCAACACACAAGAGTCGCATTAACTCAGCGTTTCAGCGCAAAGACCCAAATAAATTAATACGCACTATCAAAGACAATTTTGATATCAATATTGACCATTATGTCAATATTGACTTCTGCACATTTAAAGACATCGTTGAGGCCGTTGGCGGCGTCAAGGTTCCTTTCTTGTACCGCACGCGCGACAAGGGCACGGGTCTTAATGTTCCAAAGCCTGGATGCTTTACGTTCACTGGTGATCATGCTCTTGCTTATGTGCGATCACGTCACTACAGCTACTACGACACGGTAAAGAAAAAATGGCGCACCGATGCACTCAGTGATTGGGGGCGTATTAGTCGACAACAAGACTTCACTCGACGCATGGTGCAGCGAGCACTTGAAAGAGGCCGTACAAACCCCAAAATTGCGACGCAAATGCTCAACACTGCCCTTAAAAACGTCATCACCGATGACAAACTCACGCCAATGAAACTTCTTCAACTTGCCCAGGCAATGAAAAACTATGACCCCACGACAATGAGTACATACACAATGCAAGCAATTGGCGCAAAAATCGGCAAAGAGAGCGTGTTGCTTCCTGATCTTGAAAGTTCCAATATGAAAGATATTCTTTCAATTTTTCGTGGTCAAGCAAGTTTGAAGAAAGCACCACCATCAACGAATTCCGAACTAAGCACCGATAGCACTGCACTTGGAACATCGTTTGTCGTCGGAACATTACGTGCGTTATCAGCAACATACAAAGTTCCCACAGTCGTGACAACAGTCCCTTCGACAACTTCGTCAACAACTACCAGCACGACGATTCCTGAGGTTGATCCCACTCC
>JAEMRC010000082.1 GCA_016463545.1 Ilumatobacteraceae bacterium | reverse complement strand
ACACCTGCAGCACGAAGTGCCTGAGCATACGCATCGCCTTCGTCGCGAAGTGGGTCAAACTGACATGTCACCACCATTGCGGGTGGTAGACCACTCAAACTCTTAGCCAACAGCGGCGATGCCTGTGGATTTTTTCGATCACTCTCATCGGCATAGTGATTCCAGAACCACTCCATCAACGACTTCGTGAGAAGATACCCATCACCATTGTCGATATAGGACTGATGTTGGCGTGAACCATCTGTCACGGGGCACAACAGCAACTGTCCACTGAGTGCAGGTCCTCCATTGTCGCGTGACATTTGTGCAACAACTGCAGCAACGTTGCCGCCAGCACTCCAGCCACCAACCGCAAGTTTTCCAGGGATACCACCAAGCGATGCAACATTTTCGTGCACCCACTTAAGCGCAGCAAAACCATCTTGTGCAGCGGCCGGAAAACGTGCTTCTGGTGCATGTCGATAATTCACCGACACAATCAGCGTGTTTGATTGCACACATAGATCACGACACAACGGATCGTCGGCAACTTGACTTCCGCATACCCAACCGCCACCATGGAAATACACCATCACCGGATGCGGGCCGACTGTTGCTGGGCGATACAGGCGATACTCCAGATCGCCAGCAGCACCGGGCAGTGTGGCATCAACGATCTCTCCCACCTCTGGCCCTGGTGGACGCACTGCAGACGAAGCATCAAAAAATGCTCGTGCATCTGCAGCGCTCATTGATTCCATCGCAGGCAGATCTAGCGTGCCCATCATCTCGAGCACCATGTCGATGTCAGGTTGCACCTGTCGCACGAGACCGTCGTTGCACTGCTTTTTGCCGACGCCATTAAGTTCGAAACCAAGATACCCACGATTCACCGACTCGTCACAGGCCTGGCGATAACGCCCTACGCCCCCGATATAAGGAAACATCACTCTGGGTTTTCCTGGCACGTTGGCGCCCATGTACCACGAATTGGCATCCTGAAAGATCGTGATGTCTGCGCAGTCGGTGCAGTGAACACGCCATCCATCTTCTGCAAGTGGAGTTGGTTCAATCGTGTCAAAACCTTGTTCGCGCATCGCTACAAGCGTGTCGCGGATCCACTCGACGTGCTGCTCAATCGACACCATCATGTTGGATAACACCGATGGACTTCCGGGGCCAGTGATCATAAAGAGATTCGGAAAACCAACCGATGTGAGACCCAAATATGTCAACGGACCAGCTTCCCATTTCTTTTTCAATGTCACGCCATCTTTGCCTGTGATATTGACACCAACGATTGCGCCGGTCATTGCATCAAAACCAGTCGCATACACAATGGCATCAAACTCTTTTGATTCAGCACCAAAATCAATGCCTGACTCAGTAATGCTATGAATCGGATCGGCACCCAGATCCACTAGACGAACATGGGGCTTGTTAAACGTCTCAAAATATCCGGTGTCCATGCATGGACGCTTTGTTCCGTATCCGTGTTTGTATGGACTCAACAGTTCTGCAACCTTTGGATCTTTTACTGCTGAGCGCACTTTGCTGCGCATGAACTCACCAATTACTTCGTTGGCCTGACGATTTATTCCAGAGTCAGTAAACGTGTTACCAATTGACAACAACTCGCCCTTTCGTCGCGACTCTTCTAACATCTCAAACGCAACTTCTTTGGGCACTGAAAGCGCTGACACCGTGGACATCTCTAGTGGTACGCCGGTTCCGGACAACCGCGCTTCTTGCACATAGGCTGCGCGGTCGGCGTTGAGTCGATCAACGCGATCCTGCGGAGGTGGTCCGTTGTACGCTGGCATCGAAAAGTTTGGCGTGCGCTGAAACACGACAAGTTCTTTTGCTTGCTCAGCAATAATCGGAATTGATTGAATTCCTGAAGAGCCCGTTCCGATCACGGCAACGCGCTTGCCCGTAAAATCGACGCCTTCGTGGGGCCAACGTCCGGTCACATAAACGTCTCCACTAAAACGATCTGTTCCTTTGATGTCAGGATCTTTTGGAACAGACAAACAACCAGTCGCCATCACATAGTGACGGCTCACGATTGTTTCGCCTGTAGATGTGCGAATACTCCATTTTTTTGCCGTGTCGTCCCATGTTGCTTCGTCAGCGCGTACGTTGAAGTCAATTCCGGAATACAGATCGTGTTTTTTTGCGACAAGTTGCGCGTAACGAAGAATTTCTGGTTGTGCTGCGTGCTTCTCGGACCATGTCCACTGCGTATGCAGTTCTGGATCCCATGTGTACTGATAATCGGTTGTAGCAATATCGCAACGCGCACCCGGATATCTGTTCCAGTACCATGTCCCGCCCACATCGTCTCCGGCCTCCAAGACGCGTGAACTGAACCCCATCTCGCGCAACTCATGCAACAGATACATGCCAGCGAATCCGGCACCCACTACGACTACATCAACATCCGACTTTGGCATCGCCCCGCTCCCCAATCCTTCGGTTATTTCTTTTTATCCTGTTCTCCCAGTATCTCAGGTCTACCCAGAATCTGCCATGTCGGATCACGCCATCATGCCCAACCGAGTGGCTATGTGGCGCATTTCCCGACTCGTCGACGTCAAAGACCCTCAGTCAAGATGTGGCATGACCTCCGCCCGACACATTGTCTTGGTTCACGGGGCATGGCACGGGGCATGGTGTTTTGCCTCACTCCAGAGCGAACTCGACCAACGCGGAGTGTCAAGTACTGCTATTGACTTGCCGGGTCATGGTGCATCCACTGCGCCACTCACAGATTTATACGGTGATGCACAGTGCGTGGTTGACACTCTTGATGTTTTGCGCTCTCGTGGCATAGATCAAGTAGTGCTAGTTGGTCATAGTTATGGTGGTGCCGTCATTGCTCAGGCTGTCGTGCATGACTCTTTGGTTTCTCACTTGGTCTACATCGCCGCATTCGTTCCACAAACTGGACAAAGCGTCATGTCTCAGATGACTCTTGACACCAACAAGACAGCACTTGGCGCGGCTATTACTCCGACTGACGACGGAAATCTTGTCATCACGCCAGAACTCGCCAAAGATGCTTTCTATGGTTGCTGCACCGACGAAGTCGCTGATGCAGCAATTGCTCGTCTGTCTCCACAACCAAATAAGAATTTCTTTCAAGAAGTTATTGGTGTTCGTCGGTCCCAAATCCCGTCAATATATGTGATGTGTCTGCGCGACAACGCCGTTCACCCTGAACTTCAAAAGGTGTTATCGGCCAATTGTGACTCAGTTATCGTGCTCGACACTGATCACTCACCGTTTGTCTCAATGGTTTCTCGTACTGCTGATATTTTAGAATCTCTCGCTCGCGACGAATCAACAACGCCTATGGCGTAACCTCCTATATATGTCACAGTTGCGCGTCGGGGTCATCGGAACCGGGATGATGGGTTGCGAGCACCTTCGCAACCTCATCGGAATCCCTGAAGTCACAATTACGGCAATCAGTGACATACATGAGCAACAACGCGAGTGGGCCAAGCACACGCTCAAAGACTCTGTCTCGCCCATTGCGACATTCGCTGACCACCAAGATTTACTCAACAGTGGACTTATTGATGCCGTCCTTGTGGCGACTCCAAACTTCACACATAAAGCACTACTCGATGACATTTTTGAGACCGATATTCCGGTGATGGTAGAAAAACCAATGTGCACCACAGTGGCTGACTGCATCTCGATAGTTCACGCCCAAGAAAAACGCTCTGCCATCACATGGGTTGGGCTTGAATATCGTTATATGGCTCCAGTTGCGGGCTTATTACGCCAACTCCACAGTGGAGCAGTTGGCAATCTAAAAATGATGTCCATCCGTGAGCACCGATTCCCTTTTCTCGTCAAAGTTGATAATTGGAATCGCTTTTCACAAAACACGGGAGGCACACTCGTTGAAAAATGCTGCCATTTTTTTGACTTGATGAATCTCGCAGTTGGCTCCCGTCCCGTGCGTGTGTTGGCAAGCGGTGGTCAAGACGTAAACCACCTTGACGAGATCTACGACGCAGGACCGAGCGACATTCTTGACAACGCCTACGTCATTACCGAATATGCCAACGGAGTGCGAACCATGCTTGATCTGTCGATGTTCGCAGAAGGTGGGCAGCATGAACAAGAAATCACTGTCGTCGGGGATACCGGAAAAATCGAAGCTTTCATTCCCGGAAACGGCAAAATTTTTCTTGGCCAAAGGGCCTCACGTTCTGTCCACGAAATTGAAGTTCCCGTCGACCCTGATGTGACGCATATGGGTTTTCACTTCGGAGCAAGCTACATCGAATGCAAACGTTTCGTGGATGCAGTCTTGAGCAACAAAGCGCCAGAAGTTACTGTGGCGGATGGTCTGTGGTCTGTCGTGATTGGGGCCGCTGCACACAAATCAATTGATGAGCGGCGCCCTGTCCTGATATCTGAATACGATCTCTAACTATTCTGAACAGCAACGACATTGAGTGCACCTCGTCTCAATAAAACGCGGACAATCCCGGAGTCCCAAGAGAAATCTGTTAGTTTTTAGACATGAGACAACTTGAACGATTCGTTGCACCCTTCGCCACTGCCATTATTGTGCTCACGGTTTTTATCGCGAGCCTATCGCGTTTGTAACTCGAGAATTCTTCGAGTCTGAATTACTTGGTATCTGGCAAGTTATCGATTCCGTTACCGATCGCCATAAATGTTGGAGCCCAAAGGCCAACAAAAATGCCAAATCGTTCACCGGCAGCGCCTGCTTCACCCGCATCTGTTCCACCCTGAGTGAACCAGACGATGATGCTCATAATTACTGATAAAAAGCCGAGTGCATACGAGAGATTGGCGCTGTACCCGAGTGACTTAAGTTTGCGTAGCATGATTTCCTTTCGTTGATCGAAACTGTTGATTCGACTTTCCCACAATAACAGCCCTCCCCAGATGCATCATGTCATGCTCCAAAATTACAAATCGCCACGCTCCAGTCGTGTGATAATTGTTACAGCCGTAGCGCGAACCTCTTCGCGGTCGGCTAATTGTTGTGCTGCGCGTACCTGGCGGGCCACACGTGGGTTTTTCACAAATCGTTGCTCGTGGCGAAGGAAAAAGTCCCAATACAGAACTGTGAACGGGCATGCATTCTCACCGACCCGCTTCTTGCGGTCATAGGCACAACCCTTGCAATGGTCACTCATCCGATCGATGTAGGCCCCACCGCTCGCATAGGGCTTCGTCGCCAACAAGCCACCGTCGGCGTACTGAGACATACCCACCACGTTGGGCACCATCACCCACTCCGCTGCATCTATGAAACTGTTCCACATCCATTGTGTCAATTGCTGTGGATTGATTCCTGCGATCAGGGCAAAATTGCCAAGGATCATCAGACGCTCAATGTGATGGGCATATGACCGTTGATAGACGCCATCCAATACGGACTTCATACAGTTCATTGAAGTCGCATCGCGTTTCGTGAATAGTTTGGGCAAGTCGCGGGATGCATTTAGCGAATTCAACTCTGCATAGTCAGGCATCCACTGCCAATAACAATTCCAGATATATTCACGCCAGCCAATGATTTGGCGGATAAAACCTTCTGCACTATTGATTGGCACTCTTCCTGACTCGAATTCTTTGACTGCAGCGTCTAAAACTTCTTCAGGAAGTAGCAAACCAATGTTGAGATACGGCGAAAGCAACGAATGTGCAAGATGCCAATTTGATGCAAGCATTGCATCTTCATGTTCACCAAACATCGGCAAAATATTTTTCATAAAGTACTTCATTCGATGTACTGCCCCAGCTCGCGACGTCGCCCACTGCCCAGTTGGTAAAGCACCCCACGAATTAGTGGACACGTCAGCAAGAACTTCAGCATCTAACGAATCCAGCACAACCGGTTCTGGTTTTGGCCAGCGATCACGTTCGGTCTTTGGTGGACCTTGACGATTCTCATCATCAAAATTCCAACGCCCACCAACGGGTTCGTCACCATCCATTAAGACGTCAAGTCTCCTTCGTTGCCAACGGTAAAAATCTTCCATCTTGATTGTCTTACGTGAGTTCATGAAATTTTGATACAACTCAGGATGGCAGAGAAACTGATTTGATTTTACTGACTGCACACCCAATTTTGATACAAGTGTGCGTGCAGCAAAACTGTTCGGTTCTGTTGCCAAAATTTGCTCGGGAGCATATTCATTAATATGCAACTGCACGCCCTCTTGCATTGAATCGGCAAACCGATAATCAACTTCAAAACCTGCGTCTTGTAACTCACCGGCGAAACGCCGCATCGACGTGACAATAAAATGTGCTCGCTGCACGTGCCATCGCCGCGATGTGATCTTGGCGCGTGACTCAATCATCAGCACACGATGAGTGCCCGGCTTGGCTTGGCCCAGTGCACCTATTTTTCGATTCAGCTGATCACCAAAAACCCAAACCGTGTGCAAATTCACTGCCTCATAGTATGGCTATCTGTCTCAGATGTGAATATTGTGCTGGATATGTCCCGCGTGCCACAAATAAAGAATGGGTTTCCCCCAAAGGTCTGCATCGGATGCGCAAAAGAGTTTGAGTGGAGAAAGAAATGGGCGCGGGACTGGGAAAATGTTCGCTATTGCAGTGACCGCTGCCGCAAATCAACCCAGTAACGGCTTGTCAGCCATGAGTAAGCACTGTTAATTTGATACATGTTGTGGGGCTCAAATCAGTTCTAGCCTAAAATCTGCTCAACACCCTTTCGGTAGAGTTTGTTGCTCCCCAAGGAGGAACGGTGCCCAATAACAAAAAAGAACGCGCACGCCGTGAGACTCGTCGCAGGTTCGAGCAATGGGCGCGTAATCCGGAGTGCCAGTCCAATGTGGCGTCAGCAGTTCATAACGTCAAAATGGGCACGGCGGCGCGGCGAGAAAACCCCGATGCGCCTCAAGATGGTCAATCAGTGTTTGCCCTCGAACGCGGCAACGCATTTGAGGCAAGTCTCATCAACAACGGCGCGCTCGTATTGCTTGACGCATTGCGTGGAGCAGAAGTCATTTCAAAAACGAGCAGTGATTTTGTGGATCATCGCACCACTTCAAATGGCGGCACTCTTGCAAATCTCGACGCCGCCACACAATCTGGTCATGCGTTTCTTACTGCACTTGGTGAAGGTCAAAAATTTAATGGTGCTGTATCCAGTCTCACTGTGCGAATTCCACGCGGTGTTATGTTGCCAGAAGCAACGCTCATCATCGATGTGTTATCAGTGCAGATGATCAACGATGCGCCAGTCATTGCAGTTGGCGAAATCAAGACCTATGCCGACCAGGGTGGTCACACACACCGCAATGACCTTGCAACTGCTCGCGCTCAAATGGGATTGTATGTACATGCATTAGAAATCACCCTTGATCATTTAGGACTGTCTGACGCGGTGTCCGTCGCGCGACACGGGTTTCTTATTCTCACGCATCCTGGCAGCAACCAGCCGAGCGTTCGCAGTGGCGAAGACCTCCGCTATCAACTCGAACGTGCGCGACGGGGGTTCGAACTCATGGAAGAATCTGCCATCTTGCTTGAGGGTGCCTACGGAGACGGGGATGACACTGACGATATTGGCTTACTCGATCTTGTGCTTTCTGCTCCCACACATTTCACGGATTCATGCATTGCATTTTGCGAACGTGCTGACGCTTGCTACAAAAAAGCACTCTCTGCGGGTGACGGCATTGTGCTTGGCGACGATGTCAGTCGTTTCCTCAATGGCATTTCTTTGCAACGTGCCGAAGCCATCATGAGTAATCAACAGCCCAAAACGCCTGCAGAAGCCGACCTACTTGCCCGCCTTCAATCTCAATTGCCGACACTGCCATGAATGCATCACTCGAAACTGTGCGCCGTCTCGCGGCATGGACTGCAGGCGCACCCATCCCGCGCGGCGATGTCATCAATGTGCACGTCGCAAATGATGACGACCTCTTTATCGTCGCATTTTTACGCATGGGAGGAGAATCTCGCCCGTGGGGCATTGCATATGGCACAGTCGCCAACGGACCCACTGTCCTTACAGTTCCCGAAGGACGAAACCGACAACTTGTGGGTGACATGATGGCCACATTTGCCCCTGTCTTGCTCGAACATTTTCGTCATCCGTCATATTCCCAAGACGGCCCTGCAGGGTATTCCACTTTATCGCTGCGCCAGATGTGGCTTCCAGGCGCCTCTCACAACGAGATGTTGCACTTTCTTGCCTCGGCCTATGCACGCTCCACGTGGGACCGACCCGACATTCACACATTAAACGCACTCGGCAATTTAGCCAACTGCTTGTTTATCGAATCTCAACGTCCGGGCCAACAAACAGTCATCACGGCAACCAGTGCTTTGCGTAGCGGTTTCGTGTTTCCTTCAACACCAATTCGCCAGGCCCACCTTGGTCATCTTCTGGGTTGGTTACAAGGCGGCAACGATCGTGATGCACGTATGTCAGCCGCCCATGAAGCAGAAAAATTATCTGTTTCTACGGTGTTGGACCCCAGTCTCGAACGCACAGTTCTCAAGCCCCTAGTCACTTCAT
>JAEMRC010000012.1:28861-33515 GCA_016463545.1 Ilumatobacteraceae bacterium | reverse complement strand
GTGCGAAGGGACGCCTGAGACCGTTGCTAAGTGCAAGAAGAGTTACACAGGTCAGTTCTTGGCGCCGTTGCTCACCCCTAAAGCCAAAATAACTCCTGCTCCGGTGAAGAAAAAGAAGAAGTAGCAACGAGTTTCATTATGGTGACAAAACCGCCATCTGGATCGATTCCGACTGCGCCCGGTTCGTATCAGTTCAAAGATGCCAATGGTCGGGTGATTTATGTTGGCAAAGCAAAAAATCTGCGGAGCCGCGTTGCTAACTATTTTCAGGATCCCCGCAAGCTTCACCCTCGTACAGCATCAATGGTCGAGGCAGCGGCAACAGTGGAATGGATCCAGGTTCGCACCGAAATTGAGTCTTTGATTCTGGAGCACACGCTGATTCGCCAACATCGCCCGCGGTTCAATGTTCGTTTACGCGATGACAAGAGTTACCCGTTCTTGGCAGTGACAGTCGGAGAGGAATGGCCGTGTGCTGTGTTGGTACGAGGTGTGCGACGCAAAGGAACTCGATATTTTGGGCCGTATCCGCACTCGAGATCTATTCGTGACACGTTGGAGTTGTTGCTGCGTACATTTCCGGTCAGAACCTGCAGTACTGGCAAGTTCAATCAACACGCCAAGCTTGGTCGACCTTGTTTGTTGTTTCACATTGAAAAGTGTTGTGGGCCGTGTGTCAAAGAGGTTGATGCGGCAACCTACGCCACGTACGTTGACGGATTATGTCGGTTCTTGAATGGCGACAATGAGTCGATTGTCGGTCAGCTTGAAAATGAGATGCAAGAGGCATCGACGGCGATGGACTACGAACGGGCAGCGGTCGCGCGTGACAGATTGATCGGACTACAACGAGCAAGCGAACGCCAACAGATGGTGGCCGAGAGAGATGAAGACTTCGACATTATTGGGCTGGCTGATGACGAGTTAGAGGCAGCGGTGCAAGTGTTTTTTGTGCGACATGGGCGTGTGGTGGGCCGAACAGGTTTTGTGCTTGACAAGGTAGAAGATCTCACCGAGAACGGTTTAGTAGATCGTATTTTGGAGTCAATGTACGGCGAGGACACGCCAATGGGAATACCAAAAACTATTCTCGTGCCGATCGAACCAAATGATGTGCAAACGTATGTTGGATGGTTGTCCGAAAAACGCGGGTCGAATGTGCAGATCAAAGTGCCACAACGCGGAGACAAACGTGAACTGCATGAACTCGTGACAAAGAATGCGACAGAAGAGTTTCTGCGGCTTCGAATGCGTCGTGCGGCCGACTACAACAGTCGCAGTAGGGCATTGACCGAGATTCAGGACATATTGCAGTTGCCAGAGGCGCCATTGCGTATCGAATGCTATGACATGGCTCACCTTCAGGGCACCGACTACGTGGGTTCGATGGTTGTGTTTGAAGACGGCCTGCCAGCAAAACGCGAGTATCGACGCTTCATCATTAAAACTGTTGAAGGCAATAATGATTACGCTGCAATGGAAGAGGTATTGACTCGCCGACTGTCTGCGTATGTAGAAGACCGAGATATGCCCATTGGCGAAAGGCGCGAGAAATCAGGCAAGTTTGCGTATCCGCCGCAGTTGCTATTAGTAGATGGCGGCAAAGGTCAGTTGGCAGTTGCGCAGCGAGTTGTGGCTGCTTTAGGTTTACAAGACGAAATTCCAGTTGCGTCATTGGCAAAAAGATTTGAAGAGGTGTTCATACCGGGACAACAGTCCCCGGTGTTTTGCCCTCGCGGAAGCGAAGCGTTGTTTATGTTGCAGCGCATCAGAGATGAGGCTCACCGATTTGCCAACACGTTTCACGGTGAGCTCAGAGGCAAACGGATGGTGTCGTCGTCGCTCGACGGCATAGCAGGGCTAGGAGAGGTCCGTGCCAAACGACTCGTAAAGGCAATGGGTGGAGTCAACGCAGTCAAGGAGGCGACACTGGCCGACCTTGAGACTTTGACGTGGTTGCCACATGCCGTAGCAGAGGCCATCTATTTCAAGTTCCATCCGCCACAAGAGACCAACACCTAGTCTCTTCGTGTGAGCAACGGAGAACTATGGGAGCGCCACGCCCAGTGGTGGATTAAAGGTTTTACCGATGGGGTAGACCCTGAATACACAGACCAAATCATTCCAATTGCTGTGAGTGAACTTGCAGGTATGAAGATTGTTCTTGATGTCGGATGTGGTGATGGCCAGATCGGGCGTGCATTAAGTGCAAATGGCGCCGCGGTTGTCGGGGTTGATCCGACTTGGGGGCAAATATCTGTTGCCGCGGAGCGGGGGAATGGTCCGCTGTATGCGTGTGCGAGTGCATCGAATCTGCCTGTGGCCAATGCATCATGTGACGCGGTGTTGGCTTGTTTAGTTTTTGAGCATATTGATGATGTTGATAGCGCGATTTCCGAGATCTCACGCGTACTCAAACCTGGCGGTATGTTCGCATTTTTCTTGAACCACCCACTCTTGCAAACTCCAGGGAGCGGCTGGATAGACGATCATTTCGTGGAACCACCCGAACAATACTGGCGAATTGGGGCGTACCTTGTC
This sequence comes from Ilumatobacteraceae bacterium, assembly GCA_016463545.1. Taxonomy (GTDB): domain Bacteria; phylum Actinomycetota; class Acidimicrobiia; order Acidimicrobiales; family Ilumatobacteraceae; genus UBA2093. The sequence continues at coordinate 30,974 of JAEMRC010000012.1, read as the reverse complement.
GAGACGGCCAATGTTGAAGAGGTTGAAAAAGATGTGTTCATACGCTTTGTGCATCGACCCCTGAGTCGGTATATCAACGCGCTATCTGAGCACTCACTTGTGCTGGAGCAAATGATCGAGCCATCACCGCCGGAATCATTTTTGGAAAAGGCTCCGGAATATCGCTTGGCACACACTATTCCGAGACTGTTGTACCTACGTTTACGTAAGGTGTTGTAAACTTTCGACACATGACCGACATTATTGTCATCACTGGCCTCTCAGGCGCAGGCAGATCTCAAGCCGCTGACGACCTTGAGGATCTTGGGTGGTTTGTCGTAGACAACTTGCCCGTTGTTTTAATTGACAAAGTGGTTGAACTGTCGTCAGATAAAAACTCGGCTATTGAAAAACTCGGATTAGTTGTCGGGAACGCTCACCAACAGACTGGCATTCTGGATGTTGTGGCGTCGTTGCGTACTCAAGGTCATCAGGTGCGAGTGTTGTTTTTGGAGGCCACAGTCAAAGAACTCGTGCAACGCTATGAAGCATCTCGACGTCGGCATCCATTTGTCGAGGCAAATATAGGTCTTGAAGACTTGATCGAAAAAGAAAAGTCTATTCTGCAAGATGTACGGGCGGCCGCTGACGTTGTCATAGATACCACGTCGTTAACGGTGCATCAGCTGAAGTCACAGATCATGGGACTTTTTGGCCCCGCTTCAGCGGTTGACACAATGCAGATTGGTGTGACCTCATTTGGATACAAGAGGGGAATCCCATCCGATGTTGATCTCGTCTTTGATGTTCGGTTCTTGCCTAATCCACATTGGAACGAGCAGTTGCGTCCGTTAACAGGCCTTGATGATGCCGTCAAAACTTTTGTGCTTGAACAACCCCTCACGCAGCAGTTTCTTGCACAAATCGACGCACTGCTTGATCTGACCTTGCCTGCGTATCTTGCTGAAGGCCGAAGTTATTTGACGATTGCAATTGGATGCACGGGTGGGAGACACCGCTCTGTAGCGATTGCTGAGGCTTTGGGGCTCGGACTGAGCCAGAGGGGCCTACATCCGCGAATCGTGCATCGGGACGTGTCTGCGAACTAAGGTTTGATGTGTTAATTGACACAGAGAAGATACACAGAAGAGGCAGCACAGGATGACGGTTCGGGTAGGTATAAATGGGTTTGGTCGTATAGGACGAAATTTTTATCGTGCGTCGCGAGCAATTGGTGCTGATATTGAGATCGTCGCAGTGAATGATCTTGGTTCTGTCAAGACGATGGCTCATTTGCTGAAGCATGACTCCGTGATGGGCGTATTGCCTAATGACATCTCAGCAGTAGACGGTGGTATCAGTGTCGATGGCAAGTTGCTCCGAGTACTTTCAGAACGCGATCCAGCCAAGTTGGGATGGGGGGATCTCGGAGTTGACCTTGTCATCGAGAGCACCGGGTTCTTTACAGACAGAGACAAAGCGGCTGCTCATCTCGACGCAGGCGCGCCGCTAGTGATTGTGTCGGCTCCGGCTACTGGTGCCGATGCGACATTTGTATATGGCGTTAACCACAACGACTTTGACCCTAAGTCTCATCGTGTGATTTCGAATGCCAGTTGCACGACAAACTGTTTTGTTCCACTCGTGAAGGTGCTTGACGACGCATTCGGAGTTGAGAACGGTCTAATGACCACGATTCATGCGTACACGGGAGATCAACAACTTGTCGATGGTCCACACAGCGACCTACGCAGAGCGCGAGGGGCTGCCCTTAATATTATTCCCACAAGCACAGGCGCAGCGCGCGCAACAAGCTTGGTACTTGAAGCGATGAAGGGAAAACTGGACGGAACATCATTGCGTGTTCCTGTTCCGACTGGATCGATCACCGACTTTGTAGCAAATCTCAAGAAGCCAGCAAGTGTTGACGAGATTAATTCTGCTTTCCGAGAAGCCGCGAACGGTTCGCTAAAGGGCGTGCTTGAATACACCGATGCCCCAATCGTGTCGAGTGACATCGTGCACAATCCTCATAGTTGTATTTTTGATAGCGATCTAACGATGAGCATGGGATCGCTCGTTAAAGTTCTGGGTTGGTATGACAACGAGTGGGGTTATTCAAATCGACTGGTGG
>JAEMRC010000012.1:0-28851 GCA_016463545.1 Ilumatobacteraceae bacterium | reverse complement strand
GGCGATAATGGCGCGACTTCCGACCTTGGAGGATCTTGGTGATATCACGGGCAAACGTGTGCTCGTGCGTACCGACTTTAATGTTCCGATGTCCGGACCGGATGACGCGCGAACAATTACAGATGATTTTCGTATTCGTGCGGCATTACCGACGATTAACTGGCTCACTCAAAGAGGGGCAACCGTTGTATGTGCAAGTCATTTAGGACGACCAAAAGGCGCCCCCAACCAGAAAGATTCAATGGATCCGGTGCGGGATCGACTTGCTCAACTAGCACCAGGAGTTGAATTGCTGGAGAATTTGCGCTTCGATGCGGGGGAAGAAAAAAATGATGCGAATTTTGTGTCGCAAATGGTGCGCGGAATCGATGCATATGTCGACGACGCTTTTGGTGCTGCGCACCGAGCGCATGCATCGATCGTGGGACCGCCACGTACATTGCCATCTGCTGCGGGTCGCTTGTTGCAACACGAAGTAGAAGTGCTCGAAGGGCTACGTTCTCATCCAAAACGTCCCTTCATTGCAGTTCTAGGTGGCTCCAAGGTGGGCGACAAGTTGGGCGTTATTGAAGCGCTTTTGGGCTTGGTTGATGCTTTGGTCATCGGTGGCGGAATGTGTTTTACATTCTTGGCCGCACAAGGTTTTCCTGTTGGAGATTCATTGTGTGAGTTAGACCAAGTAGCAACGTGTCGACGACTACTAGATAGCGGCAAGAAGATCTATCTTCCAGAAGACATCACTGGTCTGGATGCTGTAGGTGATTACGCCACATATGGCTGTCGTCTGCCAGCAGGTGCCAAAGGTCTAGATATTGGTCCTGGTTCAGCGGCTGCATTTTCGGATGTCATCATGGACGCCCGTACAGTTTTTTGGAATGGACCCATGGGAATGTTTGAAGACCAACGATTTGCTGCCGGAACACGCACAGTGGCTCAGGCGATGGCTGACACCAAAGCCTTTACGGTCGTTGGAGGCGGCGACAGCGCAGCCGCGCTGAGTCTGTTTGGATTTCAAGATGATGTTGATCACGTCAGTACGGGCGGCGGCGCGTCGTTGGAACTACTAGAACTAGGCGACTTGCCTGGTCTTGCCGCATTACGAGGAGCACCAAATGTCAGATAACAACCGACTTCCTATTATTAGTGGCAACTGGAAAATGAACTTCAATCACTTTGAAGCAATTCAGTTCATTCAAAAACTTGCGTATCTTGTTTCTAAAGAAGACTTCCAAGCAGTGGAAGTCACCGTTCATCCACCTTTTACCGATATCCGCAGCGTGCAAACACTTATAGACGCGGACAAGTTGCATTTCGTTCTCGGCGCACAGAATTGTCACTACGAAGACAAGGGGGCTCTAACTGGCGAGGTAGCAGCACCGTTTTTGTCAAAGATGAATGTGAAGTATGTGATCGTCGGGCACAGTGAACGACGCGAAATATTTGGCGAGACAGACGACATGGTGCAGCGCAAAATTTCTGCATGCCAGAAATATGCGATGACACCGATTTTGTGCGTTGGTGAGACGTTGGCTGAGCGTGAGGCGGGCGGCACCGATGACAAGGTTCTGGGACAAGTTCGCACGGCGTTGCACAAACGCAGTCCTGAACAAGTGGCATCAATGGTGATCGCTTACGAGCCGATTTGGGCGATCGGAACCGGAGTCACGGCCTCGAGTGTTGAAGCCCAAGAAGTGATCGGGGCAATTCGTCGTGAAGTAGCTGTTCTCTCTGGCAAGGAGGCGGCAGCTTCTGTTCGATTGCAATACGGAGGCTCAGTGAAAGCCGGCAATATTGCGGAGATTATGGCTCAACCAGATATTGATGGTGTTCTCGTGGGTGGAGCGAGCCTAGACGTGGATGAGTTTGCTCGTATTGTGCAGTACCGTCTACACAATGAAGGCCCCAATGACCGTCAGTAATACATCTGATGACAATGCGATGACAGTTGGCGATACCGCTATTGTCGGCTTGTCTCCATCGAGGCTCGCGCTAGCTCGATTTCGGCGCGACAAAGTTGCCGTCATCGCGTTCTTTGTCGTGTGCTTCTTTGTGTTTATCGCAATCTTTGCACCAGTGCTCACTAGTATTTTTAATCTCAGTCCGTACGCCCTTGATCGTCAAGCGTTGAATGACTACGGAAATCCAATCGGATATTTCGGTGGAATATCGTGGAATCATCCACTTGGCGTCGAACCCGGAACTGGTCGTGACATTCTCGGGCGTCTGATGTACGGAGCACGTGTGTCATTGCTGATTGGTTTTATCGGAACAATCGTCACCACTGGAGTCGGCCTGGTGTTAGGAATGGTGTCTGGGCTCAGACGGGGATTGCTGGACTCTGTGATCACAAGAGTTGCAGATTTGACGCTGGCGTTCCCCTCACTTTTGTTAATCATCGCTCTCAATCGTCCGCTCACGCAACGCCTTGAGTCAATGGGTGTCCCCAAGGGCAACTTCGCCCGAATGACGTACATTATTTTGGTCCTGACGGTCTTTGGCTGGGTCTATATGGCCAGGCTGATTCGAGGCCAGGTGCTATCACTCCGCGAACGCGAATTTGTCGAGGCCGCCCGTTCTTTCGGGGCCTCAAATACTCACATCGTGTTTAAAGAATTACTTCCTAACCTGTGGGCCCAAGTCATTGTTTTTGCCACTCTCAGCCTTCCGGGGTATGTGGCTGTAGAGGCGTCCCTGTCTTTTCTGGGAATCGGACTGATGGCGCCAGCGGCGTCGTGGGGCACCATGCTGGGTGATTCCGTGAGGTACTACCGAGCGGATCCCACCTATTTACTCATACCAGGGGTGACTCTCATGATTTTAGTGATGGCGTTTAATCTGATGGGGGACGGCCTGCGCGATGCCGTGGACCCCAAAAGCGATAGACAACAGCTCTAACGGGAAGAATTCTTCGCTGTGTTTTCGTGTGATAGTTTTAGGTTGCGAGGAAATGAAATTTGGAAACCAAAGGGGAAATCATGAAATCACGCAAAGCAATTATCGGGGCGCTATTAGTCGGGGCGTTTTTCATCTCGGCATGCGGAAGCAGCGGAAGCGGCGGCAGCGGAAGCGGCGAGTCTTCTGGCGGTAGGTCAGGAACTGATGAAGGCATCAAAGATGGTGGAACATTGTTCATCCTCGATCACTCCACCGGAGCAACCAACCTTGACCCACAAAGAATTTACACGGGTGCTGACCTTGGATTCTTGGGATCAACGATCACGCGAACATTGACGTCGTACACACCAGTAGCGGGCAAGGCAGGAACCCAGTTGATAGCCGACCTTGCCACCGACACGGGCACCCCGTCTGATGATGTCAAGACATGGTCATTTACACTTCGCGATGGAGTTACTTTCGAAGATGGCGCTGCAATTGTGTGTGCTGATATTCGATACGGAGTATCACGAACATTCGCTTCTGATATGACTGGCGATGAAGGCCCGCTTTATGCGACAACGATGCTTGCAGTTGAAGGTGAGTACCCAGGTCCATACACCGCGACTGCAGATCAACAAGCAGCGTATGAAAAAGCAGTTGAGTGCTCTGAGGACGGAAAGACAATCACTTTCCATCTCAAGAATCCAGTTGCTGACTTTAATTACACAGTGGCACTCCTTGCGTTTGCCCCTGTTCCAAAAGCAGCAGACACTGCCGACAAGTACACCCTAAAACCAGTGTCTTCCGGACCATTCATGATCAAGTCATATGAAGAAGGAAAAGAACTGATCATGGTGCGCAACCCCAACTGGAGCGCCGACTCAGATCCAATCCGTAAGCCACACGTGGACGAGATTCACTGGCAGTTTGGTCTTGATGAGTCTGTCATTGACGAGCGAATGATCGCTGACGCCGGAGATGATCAGGCGACAATTGTTTACGGTGGTCTGCAGCCAGAAAATCTTCAGACAATCTTTGACAACGAGACTTACGCAGACCGCAGAACCGATGGATTCGATGGATTCGTGAGCTATACAATGATCAATATCAAGAAGGTTCCATGCCTCGAAGTGCGTCAAGCATTTTGGCTAGCCTTGGATCGTGAAGCTCTGCGAACAGCAGGTGGTGGGCCATTTACTGGAGAATTCGCCGACAGTTTCATTAACCCATTGCTAGCTACTGACTACGCGCCAGGAACCGTGACCGAAGGCCTAAATGCCGACGGAACGCCCAACGTTGAGGCAGCTCAGGCCAAGATGGACGCCGCTAAGGAATCGTGTCCTGAAGTGCACAAGCACGCAACTGAAGACGGACTTCGATTCGATCATGGTCAGTCTGAACTCTGGGCCAAGTTGATTTCGATTTGGATTGACTCACTCGGAGCAGTGGGAATCAAGATCATTGACAACGCAATTGAGCCAAGCAAGTATTACGCCACCATCAACAAAGATCCAGGTGATCTGATGAGAGCGGGTTGGGCTGCTGACTGGAACAATGCTTCGACCGTTGTTCCTGAACTCTTTACGAAAGAGGGTGGTTTTAACTACAGCCAAAACTGGGAAGACCCTGCGTACCCTGCCTTCAGCGACAAGGTCAACCTTGCCAAAGCAGAGGTAGATCGCTCAAAGCAGGCAACGATGTGGCAAGAACTTAATCAGTACGTGCTCGATCAAGCATGGGCTGTGCCTGGTTCGTTCACTAAAGCACAAAATCTTGTTGGATCCCGAGTTCGCAACGCATATCCGTGGCTGCCATTCGGCTGGTACAACGTCGGTGCAATCGGTTTGGCTGAATAGGGTAAGAACTCAACGACCGTGGCCCAGAACAGATCGTTCTGGGCCACTGAGTTGAGGTTTCGTCATATATGTTGATCTTTATTGCGAGGCGACTCCTCTTTGCACTAGCCCTTTTATTTGCAGTCAGCGCTTTCACTTACGTGATATTTGCTGCGTTACCAAGTGATCCTGCTGCCTTAACGTGCGGAAAGAACTGCCGTCCTGAAGTTATTGCCATGAATCGGGTGCGGCTTGGATACGACAAGCCAATAGTCGTTCAATACGGGCAGTACCTGAAAGGCATTGTTAAAGGCCGAACATATGGCGCATCTGAAGGGGTCCATTGTCCTGCTCCATCTCTTGGTTATTCTTTTCGCAAACACCAGTGCGTCACAGATCTGATTACGCGCTCATTACCCGTCACTGCGTCGGTTGCACTCGGAGCCTTTGTGTTGTGGATGCTCATTGGGATTGGCCTCGGAACAATGGCAGCACTGAAGCGCGGTAGGTGGCCTGATCGACTTGCGACAGGTTTTTCTGTTGTAGGGATCAGTCTGCCGACCTTTTTTGTAGGGCTATTGGCGATCATGGTTTTTGTTATCTGGACAGGGTTATTACCATTCCCTCGCTACGAAGGGATAACGAGCAATCCAGCGAAGTGGTTCATGTCTCTGATCTTGCCGTGGTTTACATTGGCAATTGTCTCCGCTAGTTCTTATGTGCGACTCACACGCAACGGAATACTTGAAGTGATGAATGAAGAATTCGTTCGGCTTGGGCTAGCGAAAGGTTTGCGTCGCAGAACTCTCATCGTTAAATATGTGATGCGTGCTGCGTTGCTTCCGATTGTGACAATCGCCGGTCTGGACTTTGCTGCACTGCTGGGCGGTGCTGTTATTACCGAGAGTGTGTTTAATTTGCCGGGGATGGGCAAACTTTCGATCATGGCTGTAAATGACTCGGATCTACCAATATTGGTCGCCACTACTTTGGTTGCAGCGGTATTCATCGTGATCGCTAATGCGTTCGTCGATATCTTGTACGGATTTCTTGATCCACGAGTGCGGAGTTACTAATGACCAACGCAACACCATTGTTGTCTGTGCGCGACTTGCATGTGAGTTTTAAAACGAATGATGGCATTGTGAAGGCAGTCGACGGAGTGTCTTTTGATGTTGCCAATGGTCAGACCATGGGCATTGTTGGAGAAAGTGGCTCGGGCAAGTCTGTGATGGTGAGTGCAATTATGCGACTCAATTTCGGAACAGATGTAATTGTTAGTGGACAGATATTGCTCAATGGCATCGATTTGCTAGCACTTCCTGAATCAGAGATGCGTCAAGTACGAGGGCGTGACATTGCAATGATTTTTCAGGATCCGCTCAGCGCATTGAACCCCTTCTATACGGTGGGTTATCAAATCGCTGAGGCGTATCTGGTTCATCATCCCAAGACGCCTAAGGCCCAAGTAGAGGCAATCGTGCTCAACGCGCTTGACAAGGTTGGAATCCCTGATGCTCGCAAGCGCATAAAGAGTTATCCTCATGAATTTTCAGGCGGAATGCGCCAGCGCATCGTTATTGCGATGGCCCTAATAAACAAACCAAAATTGTTGATTGCTGACGAACCAACAACAGCGCTTGACGTCACCGTACAAGCCCAGATACTTGAGCTCATCGATTCGCTGCGTGAAGAAAACAATTCAGCGGTGATGTTGATCACCCATGATCTTGGCGTTGTGGCAGAGACAATTCAGCAAGTGATGGTGATGTATGCGGGCAGAACTGCCGAATACGCGGCGGTGCAGGATCTTTTTGACACTCCTTCACATCCATATACGCAAGGTCTCCTGCGTGCGGTTCGCAGTTTTGACCAAAGCACGCGAGGGTCGTTGGTCTCAATCTCTGGAACACCCCCTTCTTTGATCAATCTTCCTGAAGCATGTGCGTTTCGCCCACGTTGCTCGCATGAAAAGGGCCCTCTAAGCGCATGCGCCACCCAACGACCAGAACTAAGGACTATTGGCGCAAGTCAAAGTGCCTGCCATCTGAGCGCAGACGAAGTCAGCAGGGTTCAGCGAGAGGCGTTCTCAAAATGACACCGATACTTGAGGTGCGCGATGTCAAGAAATATTTCCCGTCCGGATCATCACGACTGCTACAAAGACCAACTGGCCAGGTCAAAGCGGTAGATGGCGTTTCGTTGTCGCTGCAGAAGGGCAAAACATTAGGTGTTGTGGGGGAGTCTGGTTGCGGTAAATCCACTTTGGCGCGTATCTTGACGCGACTCATAGAACCCAGCAGTGGTTCCATCCTCTTGGACGGTGAGGACGTCACGAGATTATCTGGCTCAGACTTACGACGAATGAGACGCGATATTCAAATTATCTTTCAGGATCCGTACTCATCGTTAAATCCGCGACACAGTGTCGGTGAAATTATCGCGACGCCATTACGTATTCAAAAGACCGTTGCTAAATCTGAACAAGCAGGACGTGTAAAAGAATTAATGCATCTTGTTGGTCTTAACCCTGAGCATTTCAATCGATACCCACACGAGTTCTCTGGCGGTCAAAGACAACGCGTCGGCATTGCGCGTTCTCTGGCGCTCAACCCCAAAGTGATTGTGGCAGATGAACCTGTGTCTGCCCTTGATGTCTCTATTCAGTCTCAGATTCTTAATTTGATGCAAGAGCTTCAGACAAAATTACAAGTTGCATTTGTTTTCATCGCCCATGACTTGTCGGTGGTTCGACACATTGCCGATGATGTGGCAGTGATGTATCTGGGCAAGATTGTTGAGTTGGGTCCAGCGCGCACTGTCTATGGCCACCCAACGCATCCATATACCAAGGCCTTGATGTCGGCTGTGCCCGTGGCGAATCCTGTCTCTGGCCGAAAAATTGGTCGGATTGTTCTTACAGGCGACGTGCCATCACCGATCGATCCACCTTCTGGTTGCCGTTTTCGAACTCGGTGCTGGAAAGCCCAGGATATTTGTGCGTCGAACGAGCCAGAGTTGCTAGATCGGGGGGATGGACGAGTGTCAGCGTGCCATTTTCCCGAACTCGAAGCGTAGACTTGGCAACCGTGCGAAACATTGTCATGTACATAACCGTTTGTATCAACGTGGTCGCCATGTTGTCGCTCATAGTGGGCGTGCTGTTGCACAGTGGTCAAGGTGGCGGACTATCAGACATGTTTGGTGGTGCTGGTGGCGCCTCAATGGGCTCAGCAGCAGCAGAACGAAATCTCAACCGCATCACAACAGTTTTGGCTGTTACATGGCTAACAACCGTCGTTGCGTTGGGCTTTTTGTTGGCGGTCTGACCATCGGTCGGTAGCATGACAGTCACTCGTCGAAGTGGCGGAATAGGCAGACGCACCGGCTTAAGGGGCCGGCGCTCGCAAGGGCGTGGGGGTTCAAGTCCCCCCTTCGACACAACTATATTGAACTCTTGGTTGTTGCCAGAATGACCTACAGTTGTGGTTCTTGGTGACCAATGATCTTGTAGCGATTCAAAAACGTACTCTTAGCGTGCTGATGGCAGGTCAGGTCGTGGCATCAGCAGCACTTGCATCGGCAGTCACTGTTGGCGCGTATGTGGTGCAGGGGATCTTGGGTCAAGATACTCCCTGGGGCGGAATTGCTACTGCAACAGTGACCACAGGTTCTGCCTTTATGTCTCAGTTGTTGGCACGAATCATGAGCAAGTCTGGTCGGCGAGTTGGTTTGCAAACTGGATACTCATTGGCAATTGTTGGGGGCCTCATCGCCGGCCTGGGTGTTCAAAGATCGTCGCTTACGATTTTCTTGCTTGGACTTTTTTTATACGGGAACGGTCAGGCATCGAATTTATTGGCTCGATACGCGGCGACTGATTTGGCTTTGCCACAAGAGCGCGCCCAAGCGATGAGCAAAATTCTTTTCGCCTCAACGTTCGGTGCGGTATTAGGGCCAGTTCTTGTCGTGCCAGCGCAATGGGCAGGTCAAGAGTGGTTTGGCTGGCAAAAATACACAGGTCCGTGGGTATTTGCTGCGATATTTTTTATAGGTGCGCTTGGCAATATTTTTATGCGTTTGCGGCCTGACCCCTTGGAGCTAAGTGGAGGCTTACGCTCGCAAGCCGCAGTTGGTGTCACGACACCACGTTTGACCGAGGCCCTGCGAATTATATGTTCGTCTCGAAGTGGGCGAGTAGCGCTCATGGCTATGGTTGTGTCACAGGTGACGATGGTTGCTGTGATGACAATGACGCCAGTTCATCTCAAAGCGCATGGACATGAATCAATAAGTTCGTATGTCATTTCTTTGCATATTGCCGGCATGTATGCGTTTAGTCCACTTGTGGGACGATTTAGTGATGCGCGTGGGCGACTGCCGACAATTCTGGTCGGAGGTATTTTACTTGTGTTCGCAACTATTCTGGCCGCAGTCGCGGGTGAAGCCGCTGTTGTTCTGTTCCCGGCACTGTGGCTTCTTGGTATTGGCTGGAGTTTTGCACTTATCGGAGGCTCAAGTTTGCTTGTTGATTCAGTGCCGACGGAGTCACGCGTGACCGTGCAAGGCTCGGCCGATGTGATGATGAGTTTATGTGGTGGTATCGCTGGTTTTTCGAGCGGCTTTATTCGCAAGGCGATTGGCTTTCACATGTTGTCGTCAATTGCGATGCTTTTGGCTGGCGTGTTGATCGCTGTCGCGTACAGCAGTTATCGTTACGAAAAATTACAGAGCTGATTTTTCAAGGACGTGGATTCCGCAGGCGGATCCCAAGCCGATGACGTGAGCCAATCCAACTTTTGCTCCCTCGATCTGACGAGGTCCAGCTTCACCCCTGAGGTGATGACAGACTTCCCAAATGTTGGCGATGCCTGTTGCTGCAATTGGGTGTCCTTTTGACTCAAGACCACCAGAGACGTTGACAGGGCTTGATCCGGTGCGCCATGTGGCTCCCGAGTTAAAGAAGTCGACAGCGCCGCCTTCTGGGCACAACATGAGATTGTCGTAGTGCACGAGTTCAGCAGTAGCAAAACAGTCATGAAGCTCGATCAGACTGAGATCTTGTGGTGACACGCCGGACTGCTCGTAGGCCTGTTTGGCGGCAATACGTGTCAGGGTGTTGACATCTGGCAAGACTTGACATGCCTCTTGGTATGGATCGCTCGTGAGGATAGATGCAGACACTTTAATTGCGCGACGTTGTTGCTCGAGTGAGAGTGTTTTAAGTTTTGTGCCGCTGACCACAACGGCTGCCGCAGCACCGTCACAGTTGGCAGAACACATTGGCCGCGTGTTTGGGTATGAGATCATAATGTCGTTCATGATCTCGTCCTTGCTCATGGCCTTTGAGTAGGCGGCGAGCGGATTCAGCGTGCTGTGTGAGTGGTTCTTCTCAGAGATTCGTGCGAACAATTCAAATGTTGCACCACCATATTTGTGGCCGTACTCCATACCAACTTGAGCGAACGTTCCTGGCATCGTGTCGGTACCGATACGACCATCTGTTGGTGCAACTGCTCCGAATCGCCCCGATGGTGACCACTTGTTGCTGTCAGACTTTGGGCGACCTCCGCCACCAAGAAGACCGACACCTGCGAGTTTTTCCACACCTACTGCAAGCCCCATGTCGCACTCACCGGCCTTGACGGCCATGATGGCGGTACGTAATGCTGTTGCGCCAGTAGCGCAGGCATTGGAGACGTTGTAGACGGGGATGCCAGTTTGGCCGACTTGTTTTTGAATCATCTGGCCAATACTGCCTTGACCCATGAGACAACCAGCAGCCATGATTCCCATGTCTTTCATTGTGACGCCACCATCTTTGAGTGCAGCCAAGACTGCCTCTGACGCGAGATCGACGACGTCCTTGTCAGTGTGCTTGCCAAACTTGGTCATATAGATTCCCAAGATGTAAATGTCATCTGCAGCCATTGTGTTCTCCGATTCTGTCGTGATGTGTTGTATTAAAAAAAGATATTATTTTGCTGGCTCAAAGCCAAAGCCGATTGCTTCGACACCGTCATCGTCTGATCCAAGTGAAGTCGTAACAAGTTGTACTTTCATTCCGAGTGTGATCTTCTCAGGAGTCGGGTCAGCATTGATGATGTTTCCGCGAACACTTGTTCCTTCACAATCAATGATTGCCGCAACAAACGGCACAGGAACTCCGGGTGCAGCAAATGTGACGATGGTAAAAGAACGAACGATTCCGGTCGTGCCGATGTCGACTTTTTTGAATTCGGTACCAGAACAATTTGCACAGGCATTGCGGCGATCAAAAAAACGTGCCTTGCAGGACACGCACTCGTTGGCGACGAGGTGCGGTTTGTCTCCCAAGACGAGGTAGTTCACATGAGGTACTTGGGTTGGCATGGTGGTTCCTTTATCGTTTGGTGGTTTTATCTTATTGGCTTAATACCCTCTCAATGAAGCCGTACGACGCGACGCAGGGCTTCTCGTGGCGTAGAATTTGATCGTGGGGAAGATATAACAATGCCAACATGGAAAAATTGGGCCGGAAACCAAATCGCCCACCCTCTCTCGATTGAAAAGCCTCGATCTGATGAAGAATTATTGACGACCGTGGTGTCTGCTCGCGACCGTGGTGAGGCCGTCAAGGTGGTGGGATCTGGTCATAGTTTTACGTCTATTGCATTGACTCAGGGACGCCTTGTGTCGCTTGAAAATATGACCGGAATCGTTGGGGTGGATACAGATGCACAGCGCGTCACGGTGAAGGCCGGCACAACTCTTGCTGATCTCAATGTCTTGCTTGATCAGCACGGACTCGCACTAGCAAACCTGGGCGACATCACCTACCAGACTGTGGCGGGTGCGGTGTCTACGGGTACGCACGGTACTGGTCGGCATCTCACTGGACTCGCAGGACAAATCACCGGAATGCGAATCATCAACGGACTCGGTCAGATCATTGATGCAGACGAGACACAGAACCCTGAGATATTACGTTTGGGTCGAGTCGGGTTAGGGGCCTTAGGGGCCATCACACAGGTGACGTTGCAGGCAGTGCCCGCATTTCGGCTCCGTGCCGTAGAGAGTCCGATGCGCGTTGATCAACTGCTTGAAGAGATCGATATGCATGTCGACACTAATGACCACTTTGAATTCTTTTGGGTTCCCCACACCGGATGGGCGTTGACGAAGCGCAATAATCGAACGGAAGATGATGTATCACCTCAACCAGTAGTGCGCCATTGGATCGACAAGGTACTGATCGAGAATTACGGATTCGGCGCAGTCTGTACCGTTGGTCGCATGCGACCCAAGTGGATACCGCGGCTTGCAAAGGCTTTGCCGTCGTCTGGTGGACGCGAATATGTTGATACGAGTTACAAAGTTTTTGCGAGTACGCGTCTTGTGAAGTTTTATGAAATGGAGTACTCGATACCGAGATCACATGTAGTTGATGCGCTGAACGAAGTGCGATCTATGGTTGATTCCAACGGACATCTTTTGAACTTCCCGGTAGAAGTGCGTTTTACGAAGGCAGATGACATGGCACTATCAACCTCGTATGGTCGTGACTCTGCTTACATTGCGGTTCACGTATACAAAGGTATGGACTATCAACCGTATTTTAAGGATGTCGAAGCAATTATGCGGACACATGAGGGACGACCCCACTGGGGCAAACTGCATTTTCGTACCGCGCCAGATCTTGCGCCCGCGTATCCATTGTTTGATGAGTTTTTGCAACTTCGCAAGAGACTTGACCCAAATAGAGTTTTTGCCAACGAGTACACCGATCGTGTGTTGGGCGTGGAATAAGTAACGGTTACCCCTGAATAGCGGTAAACCACGTGAGATCACAGTTCACTCGCCGTTTAATGCAAGAGCGAATTTCTTTCGCAAGAACTTTTTGATCCCACGCCAAAATTGCATCGGCGTGAGCCGTGTCTAATGCTCCTGATGAAAGTGCGTATGTCGTGTCTTTGGGAAATTTTTTCAGTTCGTAACGTATTTCTGTTGCCATTTGCGGAATCATCTTTGGATGCGTTTTGGGGCACTGGCCGCGCACTGAGACTGCAACATGGGAATAGTGATCTGCAGAAGACAGATTCTTGCCATCCCAACAGTCTGGGTACTCAAGAATCAGTCGGGTCGTCGACGGAGGCGGGCAATACTGCATCTGTGCGACCGGCTCATCCGTGCGGGCGCATGTCCATCCTGAACGCACTGATATAAGTTCAAGTCCGTTTGGTGGTGTGACAATGGCTGACGGATCCGCCTCGGTGGGCGTGCGCAGATATACAGCCATCTCTGTCGGATCGACGTCTATGAGATTGGCTTGTAATGTCGGGGCCCAATACGCAGATAGATCGCCCATGGATTTGCACAGATTTGGCATTGTCAAAAGAGATTTCCAGCGTGTCGAAGCGCTGACACTTGTTGCTCCAAAATAATCATGTTGATGTGACGCGCCCGATTCATCGGGGAACACAATCGGATCGTCCTCATTGCGATGACTAAAGGGACACACGACGCCGAAACTGCCGCGGCGACCTGAATCAGGGTCGACGACTGACTCTGACACTCCAAGCGACATCGGGTGTGTATGCGCCTTTGAGCTATGTGCGAGCGAGGCTTGAGACGAATCGCTAGCGCCGCACGCTGTGAGTGCGGCAATAGCAGCACCGCACAGCAGCGCGTGACGCATCACGGTTTAGCAGGCAGCGTGACTGACGCAACATCTAGAGGTGTTGGAGGAGCGATCATGGGAACTGCCTTGGCTTTTGCAGCATTTGGCATATTGGTCTGAGGACTTGGATCGGGCATCTTCTTGATGTCGCCAGAATCTGGCTTGACTCGATTAATCAATTCAGCGAGCGGCAGGGGATCTTTGTCGAATGGTGCTGTTGCAGTGCCAGAGCAAGGCTGAGCGTTTTCAATGTCGGCTGGCTTACTCGTTGCAAAGACATTTTTTGAAAAACAATTATTTGCCTTGGCATCGAGAGCAGTCAGTCCGAGGTCTGCAGCCCTGCTGTCGCTTACATCGTTTTCTTGAACTGAGTTACCTTCTACCCAAAAGAGACTCTTGTCGGAGTTTGGAACAATGCCGATTCCGGTGATGTCGTGATCCCATACTCGGTTGCGCAGGATTTGGTTTCTGTTTCCGCCCGCCACGAGGATGCCATTACCCATTGCAAGTTTTGCTGCCCCAATTGCTGGTGTAAGACCGTTATTATTTGAATAGACCAAGTTGCCAACGATGATGTTGTCTTCTTGGGGGCTCAGTTTTTCGCTATCGAGTGAGTTTGGAACTATTCCGGCTCGGTTCTGACGAAACGTTGAATTGGCAATCACAAGGTTTCCGGATGCGTTGGTGCCCGAGTATCCAAGACCATTGTTCTCGGCAATGACGTCGTTAATAATCGCGTTACATGGTTTGCATTGGCCAATATAAAAACCTGCGTCCGGGCTTCCGCCGCCGTAGCTGTGCTCAAAGATTCCGTTCACAGAGTCGAATGCATAAATGCCGTAGTCGCCATTGCGTACTGCAGTCAAGTAAGACCCGCGGTATCCGTCAACTCCTGTCCAAAAAAAGCCATTGGCTCGGTAGTTACGTGCTGTCATGTTTTCGACGACGACACCTTTGGCACCAACGATACGAATTCCGTTGTCAAGGCTGTAGTCGCCTTCGAGGATGACCTCGTTGCGATCGATGCCACGAATCACTATGTTGTCGGTCTCGACGGTGACTGCCTCGGCGTAGGTTCCTTTGTCAACCAACACCAGATCGCCTGCAACTGCTGCATCAACTGCTTCTTGGATGGTCTTAAAGTCTTGAGGGACTCGTTTTACGTTTGCATCCGAGGAAGAAGAGCCCCCACAAGAAGCGAGAACTCCCATGAGTGCAGCCGTTGTGATGAGAATGCGTAGCGTTTTCATATTTCCCCCTATTTAAGTTTTATCGCGAGTAGTTGTTATTTCGAGACCACAATTGTGCCGGCCATCCCTTTTCCCTTAGCCGTGCCGTGGATAGAACAATAGTAGACGAAAGAGCTAGACTTGCTGAACGCATACGTGTACGTGCCGGTAAGTGGGATAAAAGAATCTTGATCTATCCCAAAATCAGTCGGCACTTTTTTCACTTTAACATCGTGGCGATTTCGACCCGTGTTTGTCCAGGTCACAGATTGGCCGACGACCACTGAGACTGTTTGTGGCTCAAATGAGTTATCTACTGACGCCACAGCAACGCTTGGGAGGCTCGCTCCGCGTGGAATCTGAGTGACAGTAGAGGTGCAAGCAGTGAGCATGACGGCGCAAATAGCGAATGCACCTACCATGGCTACGTGTTTTATCATTGCTTTACCGTAATGAGAATGCGCAACGTGGAGCAAGAACTCACAGACAGATATCGCTAGGTCGAACTGGAACGCGCGTAATGGCGCGACCCGTTGCATCGCGTATAGCCGCAGCAATGGCAGGCGTGACGGAGATGCACGGCGGTTCGCCGACACCTTTAGCGCCAAGAGGAGCTTGTGGATCTGGTTCTTCGATAAGTATTGCAACGACATCAGGCGCATCAAGGGCAGTCGGCAAGAGATAGTCGGTAAAACTCGGATTTTTGACGATGCCGTTGACCATCAGAATCTCTTCCATCACTGCGAGCCCGAGGCCTTGTGCAATACCACCTTCTATCTGACCAAGGACAGAGAGCGGATTCAGTGCGCGACCAACATCTTGGGCAGTTGCGATCTGCACCACCTTGACAAGACCAAGTTCGGTGTCGACATCAACCACTGCTCTGTGGGCAACAAAAGCAAAGGCAACATGGCAGTTTCCTTGACCATTTTCGTCAAGGTCCTCTGTCGGTCGATGATGATGTTCAAACGTTTCTTCAAATGCCACCCCAGCGCTTGCTTTGGATACAGAAATTCTTAACGTTCCTCGCGTATCAATAATGTCCGTGTCATCGATCTCGAGTTGCAATGGGTCGAGGTTGTGTTGTTGTGCCACATGTTCAAATAAACGCTCTCGTACTAGTCGACATGCGCCATCAACGGCACCGCCACTCATCCATGTTTGACGTGACGCAGACGTTGACCCAGCAGAACCAATTGTTGTGTCCATCGGGTCGACAATGACTGTGTCAACACCAAGCACAGAACGTGCGATCTGGGGAGCAAGCGTGACGAAGCCTTGACCAACTTCAGACGTTGCGAACTTCAGTGTCACGACCCCGTTGTCTAGTCGACAACGAGCCGTTGCATAGTCATCAAAAGTTTCGCTGTACATCAGGTTTTTAATGGAGACGCCCCATCCAATGCCACGAACAATATGTGAGCGATCTGCTGTGCGACCAGATCCACCAGGCAACGAAAGTTCGTGAGGAGAGCTCGTCATTTGGGGTGGTAACGCAATTGCATCTGTCTCGCGGATACAACGCTCTACGGGCGCAACACTTTCAACTGGTTGTCCGGTAATCAGGCGGTCACCAGTTCGCATTGCATTGCGAAGGCGAATTTCGACAGGGGAGAGGCCGCATGCCTGGGCCAATTTATCCATTTGGCTCTCGTGGGCAAAACACGCCTGCACTACTCCGAATCCACGCATGGCTCCACACGGTGGATTATTTGTTCTGGCGGCGAAGCCATCAACGATGGCGTTGGCGCATCGATAAGGCCCTTGGATGTGTGTGACAGCATTAATGAGAACTGCAGCAGAGGTAGATGCGTATGCACCTCCGTCAAAGACCATGCGGGCTTCAATTTTGAGAATCATGCCGTCGTTGCTGGCATGATGTCGTACCCATATTTTGGCTGGATGACGATGAACA
Source organism: Ilumatobacteraceae bacterium (assembly GCA_016463545.1). GTDB lineage: Bacteria > Actinomycetota > Acidimicrobiia > Acidimicrobiales > Ilumatobacteraceae > UBA2093. The sequence goes on along the minus strand of JAEMRC010000012.1, from coordinate 12,336 downwards.
TGACCAAAGAAGCTTTCTTCACGGCTGTATTGCATCTTGATTGGCCGACCGGTGCGGAGCGCCAGCAAACTTGCATGAACTTGCAAACTGATGTCTTCTCTGGCGCCGAATGCTCCGCCGACGCCACCGAGAGTCAATCGAATATTCTCTTCTGGAAGACCCAAACAAAGAGCGATTTGTTTTCTGTCTTCGTGCAGCCACTGTGTGGCGACAATCATCTCGAGACCACCACCGTCGGAATCGGGAATCGCTAGGGCGGCTTCGAGTCCGAGAAATGCTTGGTCTTGCATGCCGATTTCGTATTCGCATTCAACCATGACCGGACCAGTGACGGAGGTGTCACCACAGACGATGCGTTGGTGTCGTAGGAGGTTTCCGTTGGGGTGAATCGGTGGCACCGATCCAGAGATTGAATCCTCGGGATTAACGTGCGGCTCCAATACCTCATACTCAACTCGTATTGCCGCTAAGGCACGGCGACATGTTTCGGGATGGTCAGCAGCAACAGCCGCAACAGGCTCTCCCATGTATCGCACGACTCCTGATGCAAAAACTGGTTGATCAGAATCGATGAGACCATATGTCAATTTGCCAGGAACATCCTCTGCTGTGAGAACAGTCTCGACCCCAGCAATTTTGATTGCCTCAGAGGTATCGATAGAAATAATTCGTGCGTAGGGATGTGGTGATCGAAGAGTTGCCCCCCAGAGCATGTTGTCGGCCCATACGTCAGATGAAAATGCAAATGATCCTTGGACTTTTGCACCGCCGTCGGGACGCAGTGCAGATGTGCCTAGCGTGTCTCGACGTGTTCTTACTACTGAAGTGCTCATTGCTGTGCTCTTTGATCAATAACGCGTGTGACAGCAGCAAATATTCGGCCATAGCCAGTACAACGACAAATGTTTCCGGAAAGTGCCTCTTTGACTTCCATCTCCGACGGTTTTGGCGTGTTGTCGAGTAAGTGATGTACGGCAACTATGAGTCCAGGTGTGCAAAAACCACACTGCACTGCACCTTCATCGATGAAGGCTTGTTGTACGTCTGTGAGAGCACCGTCGGTCAAACCTTCAATAGTGGTGATGTCGGCACCGACAGCACTAGCGGCAAGCACCAAACAACTACAAACGGCCGCACCGTCCATCACGACAGTACAACTGCCGCACTCACCTTGCTCGCACGCACCTTTAGAGCCCGGGAGTCCGAGGCGCTCCCTGAGCACATAGAGCAAACTTTCGCCGAGCCACGCATCGGTAACTTCCCGAAGTTTGCCGTTTACTCGCAGTGAATAAATCTGAGTTTCACTCATTGTACGCATCCCCTTTGTAGGAGTCTTTTTGCTAAAACACCAACTGCATGACGGCGATACTGAGCCGTCGAGCGATGATCGTCGATTGGTCGAGATTCTTGGCTTACTCGAAGACCGAATTCTGTAGCAATGGCTTCATCGAGATCTTTTCGAGCAGAAATGTCGTAGTGAGTCTGCAACCATTGCTCTGCCTGAGTACAGCGAATGATTGTTGGCCCTACTGATCCGAGCGCTATTCGAGCAGTACCGCTCACGGTATCCAGAACTAAAGACGCAGATGCGACCGAGATAACCATTGCGTTTCGAGTGCCGACTTTTGCGTATCCTTGCCAACCAGAGTTTGTTTTCATTGATATCGAGACAACTAGTTCGTCTTGGGCAAGAGCATTGCGTTTTGGGCCCAACATAAACTCGCCTATAGGCAATGATCTTGTGCCACGATGTGAAGCGAGATTAACGACGGCGTCGAGTGCAAATAACACTGGCAGCCCGTCACCCGCTGGTGAGCAAGTGCCCAGATTGCCCCCAAGTGTTCCGGCAGCGCGAATCTGGGGAGATCCAACCGTGCGTGCAGCCTCAGCGAGTGCAGGGAATAGTGTTGCTAGTTCGCCGTGTTCCATCTCTGCATACACGACACCAGCGCCAATTGTGACGGTGTTGGTTGTTTCGTCATGGTGCCATTGTTGTAGTTCGGTGACGCGCCGAAGCGCAACGACATCGTGAACGTCATGTTTATTAAAATTTACTTCGACCATAAAATCGGTGCCACCTGCAAGCAGTTGGACCTGGGGGAGTTCGTGCAATAGAGCCAATGCATCGTCAAGAGAAGTTGGTATGTGGATAGACATAGGTTCCTTTAGAGTCGACCAAACAGACGTTGTGTCGCCTCGGCAGCCTTGGCGCGGATCTCACCTAGATCACAACTGACAAGTTGCGAATCGACAACAATAGGTACGCCTCCGATAGCAACATCTGAAACAGCACTTGTGGTCGTGAATGCCGAGTGCCACGGTGAGTCAATATCGCCATAGTTCCATGTCACTGTGTCCTTACACACTTCAGGAAATATTTGTTCAGCATTTTGCAACCACTGCCATACTGTGTCTGGTGTTTGACTGATATCTGACTCTCGTAATCGTGCGTATGCAAGGCGAGCCTCTTCTTGCATGTCAGCGCCGATGCCATCTGTGCCGAGCACAATGCGGTTGTTTTTCTTGGCTGGATACGCATAGCCGACTGCATTGTTCATGTTGGACCTAGCGTTGTGCACAATTGTGCCTGGCATGTCTTGGTCTAAATAGACGCAATGTGCCAGCAACCATGACTCTGAAGCAAGTGATTGGAGACGCATTGAGGCGTTGGCATCGGCGTCGCCTTCTGCGACGTGGATATGTACTCCTGTGTTGTGTCGCAGAGCAAGATCTGCAGCAGCCTCGAGTGTTTCATCGCTACAGGTAAATGCCGCATGCACACCGACCATTCCGGTAGCTCCAGTTGATAAATATCGGTCGCACTCTTGCAAACCGCGGCGAGCACCGTCTGTCATGGATTGCGGTGTAGTTCCGACAGGCATTAATGATTGATCGTTGCCCCATCTGTCGGTGACGCCGTAGCAAAGATTGGTTCGCACACCAACGAGGGCGCAGCCAGCAGCGATCGCATCGAGACTGCCTTCAATGGCGGTTGGTGACTCATGGTGATCGATGATGGCAGTTGTGCCAGACATGACAGCCTCAGCCGCCCCAAGTGCCGCTGACCAGTAGATGATGTCAAGGTCGAGAGCGATATCAAGTCTCCACCAAACTGTTTTCAAGATTGCTAAAAAGTCTGCAGCAACGCCGCCAGCGGGCATGCCGCGAGCAAGTGAAGAATATAGATGATGATGGGCGCACACGAGGCCGTGTGTTTGAGATGTCATATCAACTAATCCAATACGACGCCGCGTTGTGCAGTGATAGATGAGTACATATCCGGGCGTCGATAGCGATTAAAGTCAAAGAGGGTGTTCTTGTAATTGTTGCACCAATCTAAATCACACGCGTATGTCAATAATTCGTCATCAGTGGTCGTTGCTTGCGCCATGATCTCACCAGATGGTGCGATGATCGCGCTATCGCCAAGGCTGTCGACGCCCTCTTCACATCCGCCTTTTGCAACGCCAACAACCCACGTTCCGTTTTGATAGGCGCCCGACTGCATGACAAGCGAGTTGTGAAAACTCTGCAGTCGATCTTGTGTGGGGTCCGGGGCATAATGCAGCGGCGTGTTATAGCCGCACAGGATCATCTCTACGCCTTTGAGTCCCATCACGCGGTATGTCTCAGGCCAGCGACGATCGTTACAGATCATCATGCCTATTCGACCGCCTAGTGCGTTCCATACTCCGAATCCATCTTGGGATGGTTCGAAGTAGTACCGCTCCGCATGTTGGAATGGGCGATCTGGCTCATGGTGTTCGTGTCCAGGGACATGAATTTTTCTGTAGTGAGCAATAATCTTGGCGTCTTTACCCACGAGGACCTGGGTGTTGTATCGATGTCCATCGTGCGTGAGTTCTGCGTAGCCGAGACAAAACGCGATATTCAATCTGCGTGCCTCATCAAAAAGTGGTTGCGTCACTGAAGACGGCATTTGAGTTTCATAAAAATGGTTGGTTGTAGTGATATCTGGCTCGAACCAACGTGGGAAAAAAGTTGTGAGAGCGAGTTCAGGAAACACGACAACGTCACACGAACGAGAGGCCGCCTCTGCCATGAGAGCCATAAGGCGTTTCAAAACGTCTTGACGCGTATGCGCTCGCTGGATAGGGCCCAGTTGGGCTGCCCCAACAACGATTACCCGACTCATGATGCACTCGCTTGCGAATTAAAGTCGTGATGTGCGAGAGCGATCATCGATTGGAGCAAGACATTTGCCCCAGCGACAAGATCAGCAGTATGCGTGAACTCTGCAGCGTTGTGGCTGATGCCCTTCACGCTTGGCACAAAGATCATGCCGGATGGGCAAACGCGGGCCAACATTTGAGCGTCGTGCCCTGCACCCGAAGGCATTGTCTTTACCGACAGTTTTGAGTCGTGAGCAATTGACTCAACAAGTGAGATAACCCTGTCGTCGAATATGACTGGATCAAATCGAACGAGCTGACGTGTACTGATTGTCACTTCCTCTTGCGATGCAAGGACCTTTATAAAGTCGGCAATTTCTTGCTCGGCTTTTTGCAGCACAGTGTTATCCGTGTTGCGAACATCGAGCGTTAGCGTGGCACGCGCAGCCACAACATTGACGAGGTTCGGAAAGAGATCGATTTTGCCGACTGTGCAGACTTGATGTTGTCCATATCGCAGGGCGAGTTCTCGTAGAAAAACTGTCAGCCGGGCTGCAATGTATGCAGCATCATGACGCAGCGCCATTGGAGTTGTTCCGGCGTGGTTACTTTGCCCTTCAATCACAACTTCTTGCCAACTAATGCCTTGCACTCCTGTGACAGCACCGATCACAAATCCTTCTGCCTCGAGAATTGGTCCCTGCTCAATATGTAGTTCAACAAACGCATGCGGCACCACACCGGGACATGGCGTTGAGCCGTCGTATCCGATTGTTCGAAGTTCGTCACCAAGTCGTGCGCCATCGATTGCCACAATGTCGAGAGCTTCTTCTACTTGCATTGCGCCCGCGTACACCAAAGATCCGAGCATGTCAGGTGCGAAGCGAGCGCCTTCTTCATTGGTGAAAAAAGTAACGGAAAGTGGTCGTGGTAGTTCGAGATTTGCTGTTTGGCATGTCTCAATTACTTCAAGCCCTGCGAGTACGCCGTAGTTGCCATCAAATCGTCCACCTGTGCGTACGGTGTCAATGTGAGAGCCAGTCATCACGGGTGCTCCTGACCCTGTGTCCCATGTACCAATCACATTGCCAATCGTGTCAACCGTGATGCTTAGCCCGAGTTCTGTCATCCAATTCATCACGAGATCTCTGCCCAACTTGTCTTGCGCTGTGAGAGCGAGTCTGCAATTGCCGCCCCCATCGATCGGAGAGACTTCGGCCAAATCTGCAAGACGCCTCATCAGGCGATCGGCATTGATGGTGAGTGTCTTATTGACCGACAAAGCGACAGGCAAAGAAACGGGTTGCACTCTGTAAGTGTACGAAATGTTCAAGTCAAAGGCAGACATATAAGGGATTTATGGGTTTTTATCTGTGCTTATCCCGAGGAGGAACAAGCCATCCATCTAGCCTCGCACTGTGGGGAAGGCAGCGGCATCGCTATGAGTGGGCTTGAACTATTTGGTATCGCCGTTGTTGTTGCTCTTGCGGCTGGAGTTCAGTCCATTTCAGGGTTTGGCTTTGCGCTTCTATCTGTGCCTCTGATGACGTTGTTTGTTGAACCTCAGATTGCCGTAGTTGTGTCAACGGCGCTTGGCATAGTGTCGACGTCGTATCAAGCAATTCGAGATCGTGCAGACGCCGACGCGGTGATGGCCAAACGACTCATCCTCGCTTCTGCGTGTGGGATGCCGTTTGGGCTCATTGCATTTGTAGATCTGAGTCAGGATATTTTGCGTGCTGTATTAGGAGTCGTCATATTGGCAGTGACGATCTTGTTGGGGAAAGGTTTTACTTTAAAACGTGAATCTGTGCGCCATGAATGGATTATTGGAATTATCTCGGGAGCATTGGCGACATCGTTATCAACAAACGGTCCGCCACTGGCGTTCCTTATGCATGCACGCAAGATCGAACCAGATCGTTTTCGTGCGACGATTAATCGCGTGTTTGCTGTAGTCGGTATCGGCTCATTTATTCTGTTCTGTCTGGCCGGCGAGGTGACGGGCGATGCTCTGCGTGCCAGTGTTATTGTTCTTCCGACACTTGTGTTAGCGCTCAAAGTTGGACTCGTCTTGCGCCCACGTGTAAATGCCGAGGCGTTTAGGGTCCTCGTTCTCGTGTTATTGGTGATTAGCGGAATCAGCGCTATCGCCGGCGCAGTGTTCTGACGTAAGGCAGAAACCTCAGCCAGCTCCCCCGAACCACGCCATCCAGTCCTCACGAGTCTTTGGTTTAAAAACGTAGTTAGTGGCTTTGACATCACGTAGAAGCATGTCGGTTGGGGTTGAGTACGCGTGTCCGGGAAAAACAATTGTGTTGTCGGGGAGTTGGGCCAACATGTTGAGACTTTCGTACATCAGCGATGGATCGCTTCCGGGCAGGTCCGTGCGTCCGCACCCTTCGAGAAACAGAGTGTCTCCAGACACAAGACAACCGTGCGCCAAGAAACATTGACTACCGGGTGTGTGGCCAGGCGTGTGAACCATTGTCACCTCAATATTGCCGACCATGATGGTGTCACCAGCCGAATGCTGACATAGGTCCGAGTCTGATACACCTGTTGTTCGCAACACCCATGGAGCTTCGTTGGTATTGACATGTATCGGGACATGATGATTCTCGAGCAGTGCGCTGACGCCTTCAATGGTGTGACCCATCATTGAACCCCCCACATGGTCAGGGTGGTAGTGCGATGCCAGTACGCCGGTAATGGTCATGTCGTCCTCTTGGGCGATGCGTACGAGATCGTCAACGGCATAGGCCGGGTCAACCAGAACGCACTCACGGGTAATGCGGTCACCGATGAGGTAGGCGTAGTTCACCATTTGGCTCGCCAGAGAATCGCCGACGGCAAAATCTCGGCCGCTCAGAAGCTGACGGAAGTAAAAAGGGTCGATGTCGGTTTGATTGGTCACACAGAGCAGAATAGGTCAATGCCAGGCCAACATGTTCTTCGGACGGGGGATCGAGTGCTGGTGGGCGGGGCTTTGATCACCGTTGATCAAGATTTCGCCGAATCCCTTGAAGCGGGTGACACCGTGATTGGTCTCGCTCACAACAGCCTCTTACTGCGTATTCCGGCGACGGTTGAAAAACTTGCCGCTGATGCAGTGACGCAATGTCTTGATGCATTTTCGCAACTCGGCGTTGTTGGAGATTCAGCAATCAGTGACTTTTATAAGATCGCAGCCGAACTGTTGGCCGATGACAGCGTATTCGACGCGATTCGTGCGGCTAACGATGACGATGTTCAAGATGCCACTGCACGAAAGCGTTCAACCACCCGGTTAGTACTTAGCGACGCGATGAGACAAGACATGGTCGATGCTTTTCGTTTGTGGCAACACATGGCTCTTGACCAACAGCAACTGCTATCGCAAGTAGAACATGACGGATGGACAGTTGAGCAATGGCGTGCACCGCTGGGAGTTGTTGGATTCGTTTTTGAAGGACGACCAAATGTGTTCGCCGACGCAACGGGTGTATTGCGCTCGGGCAACACTGTCGTTTTTAGAATTGGAAGCGATGCATTACGCACAGCACGAGCGTTAATGGCTCTCGTGATTCAGCCAGCACTCGTAGCGGCGGGCTTGCCCTTGGGTTGTGTGGTGCTTGTTGACTCGCCCGAGCATGCTGCAGGTTGGGCATTGTTTAATGATGTGCGACTCTCGTTAGCAGTGGCGCGGGGTTCCGGTGAGGCTGTTTCGCAACTTGGTGCGATCGCACAACAGGTCGGAACGGCGGTCAGTCTTCACGGAACGGGTGGTGCCTGGATGATTGTGGGGGAATTCGCTGAACCAGAACGTCTGAAAAACGTCGTACAACATTCGCTTGACCGAAAAGTGTGCAATACGCTGAATGCGATTTGTGTTGTGGCATCTCAGGCGGACCAACAGATACCAAATATTATTGAGGCCGCCAGAGCAGCATCACCGAAGCGACAGGGTGCTGTTCGTATCCATGCGACACAACAAGCACTAGGAATAGCGTCACAATATTGCGACGAGATTGGCCTGATATCTGAATCGGATCTGGCTATTGAATACGAATGGGAAGACATCCCTGAGTTCGCAATTGTCGTGGTTGAGTCGTTAAGTGATGCCGTTGTGTTATGTAATACATATAGTCCCCACTTTGTGGTGTCAGTAGTCAGTACTGATAACGCCGAGACCGAACAGGTCTGGAAAACTGCGAACGCACCATTTGTTGGGGACGGCTTTACACGCTGGGTAGATGGGCAGTTTGCGTTATTGCGCCCAGAACTCGGGTTGTCAAATTGGCAGTATGGGCGTTTGTTGTCGCGCGGTGGAGTGATATCAGGAGACTCGCTGTACACGATCCGCCTAAAGGCAATTCAACAAAACTCACAACTGCATCGTTGAGGTCTAGCGGGTAAAATGCTTGAGAAGACGCAGTAGCCATGAACTGGATCTATTGCGCGCTTCTCGTAAGTCACTAAGTTCTGGAACTTTCAGCAAGGCGTTAATGCCGAGCCATCGCAAAGGCTCGGGCTCCCACGAAGGTGACACATGCTGGGCCCACGGTAAGCGTGTCACAGGTTCTTGGGTATCGCAGAGCAGATGGGCGAGAGTTTTAGCGCCCAAGTACGACGCAGCGACTCCGTCACCGACATAGCCTCCCAATGTTGCCAGCCCTGTGTTGTGATTAAGTGTGACACCAGAGAACCAATCGCGGGTGATGCCAAGTGGGCCACCCCAACGATGCGTAATCAAGGCGTCTTGCGTAGACGGAAACAGACTATGCATTGTGCTGGTGATCTTGTTGTGAACGGCACTAGAGATATCAAACTTTGAATCGACGGTACTTCCAAAACGATACGGTGCTCCACGACCACCAAAAGCGATTCGATTGTCGGCAGTACGCTGCGCGTAGATCACCATGTTGCGTGCATCACTAAATGTTTCGCGAGATGCCCATCCGATGGAGTTCCAGACGTCACTCGGCAGTGGTTCTGTCGCGATCATATATGAATAGATTGGAACGGTTTCTCGACGCGACGTTTTGATAGTGGGCGTATAACCCTCTGTCGCGCGAACGATATGGGTTGCATGAATTTGGGTGAGATGATCCTTGGTTTGAGCAGTGACGCAATGTGGCGAGATATCAATGACGCGGGTGTCTCCATAGATAGTGACGTCGTTTGCCAAGCATTGACGTACGAGCCCATCAACGAGTTGACCAGGGTGCACAGCAGCACAGTCAGGAGAATACGTTGCCCCGAGTGTGCCCTGAGCATTGATGCGCTGGTTGGCTTGCGAAGCGCTTAGTAGCGTGATGTGTTCATCGCCAAAGCCATAAGCGCGATAACTGTCGACGTGGGACTGAAGTCGAGCAAGGTGGGCGCTATTGGTTGCGCTTTGGAGAGTGCCGCCTGCAGCCCAACCACACTCAATGTTGTGTCGGGTGATGAATAACCCGATGTCTCGAACACTGTCGTACATGGCTTGTTGCATCGCAATTGCTTCTGCGCGAGAAGATGCTTTGGCGATGGCGTCGAGACTCATGGGCAAAAATGCACTACACCAACCTCCGTTGCGTCCACTTGCTCCGAATCCGGGTTGTACGGCCTCAACTATGACGATCTTCTTGGATGGATCTATTACGTGTAATTGAATCGCTGTCCAAAGGCCTGAATAACCTGCTCCGACAATACAAACATCGCAGTTCACTTTCGGCGGTGCGTGTTCGAAAGAGTGTGTGAGCGAATCACTTTTCCAGAGCGATGTCGGCCAAGACGAGAATGCGGCATTGGACATACGTCGTTACCTATGCAGTGAATTCAATATTATCTATCAAGCGAATATCACCAAACCATACCGCGACAGCCATAACAGCATTTCGCTTGGAGATGTTCTGCAGTGCACACATTGTAGTTGAGTCAAATATCTCGATGTATTCGACTCTGGCTTCAGAGCATGATGTGTAGATGTCTGTTGTAATTGACATAAGTTCTGCAGACGATTGTTCGCCCTGCATGTAGGCATTACGCGCGGCTTGAAGACCGCGATAGATGACACAAGCTGCATCGCGTTGCTGCGCAGTGAGGCGGGCGTTGCGACTTGAGAGAGCGAGCCCGTCTGGTTGTCGTACGGTCTCGACTGAAACTAACTCGATGCCTAAGTCAAAGTCGATAATCATGCGCTTAATGACGGCAAGTTGTTGGAAGTCTTTTGCACCAAAATATGCGCGGTGAGGCTGCGTAGCGCTGAAAAGTTTGTTTACCACCGTGGCGACACCTTCAAAGTGTCCTTTGCGAAAAGCACCTTCCATAGGTGTGGCCGTTTGGCCAGGAGAGACGTGTGTTTCAAACCCAGGTGGATACATAGTTGCGTGTGACGGCGTGTAGAGAGCATCAACTCCTATTTCTTTGCATACTTGTATGTCTGCATCCATAAGGCGCGGATACTTTTCGTAGTCCTGTGGGCTATTGAACTGAAGTGCATTAACAAATATTGAGACGACGACACGGTCGCAGTCCTGCTGGGCGACCTCTATGAGGCGCGTATGGCCATCGTGGAGCGCTCCCATTGTTGGAACGAATCCGATTGAAAAACTAGAAGTGCTTTGAAGACGTGACCACTCGCGTATGTCGTGAGGTTGGTCAAAAATCTCCATACGATAACTATAAAACTAGTGAAATGTATGAGAGTCGTCAGGCCAGACGCCTGTACGAACTTCAGCTACATACTGCGTAATGGCGTCGATGCTAGTGGTGCGCAACTGGGCATACGCTTTTGCGAAAGAAAATGATCGCTCGTTGAGACCGAGTGCATCGTGCAATACAAGAACCTGACCGTCGCAGTGGACACCGGCACCTATGCCAATCGTAGGAATCGAGACCTTGTCTGTTATCTCGCGAGCAAGGCTTCCGGGGATACCTTCGATCACGAGGGCACAGGCACCAGCCTGCTCGACCGCGTAGGCATCTTCAAATAGTCGATCGCGACCGCCAGGATCGATGCCGTCTGTGCGCCCTTGAACTTTATTTCCGCCCATTCGATGGTAACTCTGTGGCGTGAGCCCAATGTGTCCCATGACTGGAATGTCAGCACGAGTGATGGCTTGAATTGCGGGCGCCATATGAATGCCACCTTCGAGTTTGACGCACTCCGCTCCGGCTTTGATGAGCGCGACGCTGTGAGTCACTGCGAGTTCAGGTGACACCTGATACGTACCAAATGGTAGGTCGCCCACAATCATTGCTCTTGGACGTGTCTTGGCAACAAGGCGTGTGTGGTATTCCATCTCCCACAATGTGACCGGAAGAGTGGTTCGTTCGCCTTGAAACACAGTGGCCACCGAATCACCAACCAAGATTATGTCAACGCCAGCAGCGTCAACAATGCACGTAAAGGTCGCATCGTATGCTGTGATCATTGCGATCTTCTCTTGCGTCGCTTTACGAGCAGCCAGCATCGGAACTGTGAACTTTGCTCGTGATGAAGGTGCAGTGGTCATGAAATCTCCGACGAAATGGGTCAGTGGTGGTCTCTCGTAGCCCGACAGGCATCACCATGCTAAGGCGCTGTTGAGCATGTCACTACGCAAAGTCACCCACGTCACAAGAGGGCGCCAAAGGGTACGTCTAGAAAGACGAAGGGGTGGCAGTTTGGGCCTCTTGTATGTAGCGTGGCTATGTGATCAAGGCTCGTATTGGCGCGGCGTATGCCAATTCTCAGGAAGCCTTACAGCGCTGGGCCGCCATTGGTCCGAGTACTAAGCGCGGTAAAAAATTCGAGTCCTTTGGTGATCGAAGCATCATCATGTGGCCACCCACCACAATCTTCAACGAGCAATATATTTCAATTGGGTCTCACACCATGATCGGTCAACACGTTGCACTGTCGGCAGGAATGATTCCTGGTCAGTTGTGCGTGACGTCACCCGTAGTGCGTATCGGGGATCGCTGCTTGATCGGCCGCGGTAGCGGAATCGTTGGACATTTCAGTATTGAGATTGGCAATGATGTTTGGACCGGCCACCATGTCTACATCACAGATCAGAACCATGGGTATGAAGATATCTCAAAGCCAATTTCGCAACAGACTCAACCCGAGCGGGCAGTACGCATCGGCGATGGCTCATGGTTGGGGCATGGAAGCATCGTGCTGCCAGGCGTCACGATTGGTCGCCATGTCGTTGTTGGAGCAAACTCGGTCGTAACACATGACCTGCCAGAT
>JAEMRC010000011.1:7750-34053 GCA_016463545.1 Ilumatobacteraceae bacterium | reverse complement strand
CCTCACGACGTTCGCGCGCTTGAGGCCTTTCGGCTCGCGGTGCAAAAAACAAACGAGTTTTCCCGATACATAAGGCGTCAGATGTCCAAGGTCTTGGGACCATTACGGTCACCATTTCAATCTCATCTATCGCACTGAGTCTTTGAGTGTCCATGGCTGTATTTCTCCTCCGCAGGTTGAAAATTCCAAGGTGAGGTTCATTTCCTCAAAACCCATTGTAGTCAGTATCGTAATAAAATGCAAGCCATTTAGCACTAAAACTGAAAAGGCTGAATCCCTTATGTCTATTGGGTGAGAGCGCCCGGGCTGGTCGGTGGTGGTGTTGATGGTGGCGGCGGTGCTACAGCAGTTCAGCGGCCAGGCTGGCAACTTCGCTTCGTTCGCATGCAGTCAAGGTGATGTGGCCGAAGCATCGTTGGTCGGCAAATGCATGAATCAAGACGGCAAGCGCGTTATTGGACTCACCCATATACGGCACATCTATTTGGCTGGTATCGCCCGTAAAGATCACTTTTGTTCCTTCACCGATTCGAGTCAGAATTGTTTTAAGAGTCGTTGGCTCGAGATTCTGTGCTTCGTCAACAACAACTATTTGTCGATGCAGAGAACGCCCACGCAAAAAAGTTACGGACTCAAGCGATAATTGATTTCGTGCTGTGAGGTCCTCGATGAGTCGTCGCGCATCGTTGCTGGATCTTTGATCTGTCAATGCAACGATGGCATCATGAATTGCCGACATCCACGGATCGAGTTTTTCATCTAGACCTCCTGGTAAGAAACCAACATCAGCGCGACCAACAGGAACAAGTGGTCGGTACACAGCGAGTTTTTCGTAGCGTCTGTGTTCGACAACTTGTTCTAAACCTGCAGCAATTGCCATCACGGTTTTTCCGGTGCCCGCACGTCCATCAAGTGCCAGGACACTCACTTCTGGATCCATCAAGAGATCAAGAGCAAAGCGCTGTTCTTTGGATCGCGCGCGCAATCCCCATGGTTCTGCAGAAGAAGCAGAGAGCACAGTGAGATCTTCGTTAGTGCGTCTCGTAAGTGCTGACTGCGAACCCGCGCGCACAACAGCGAACTCATTTTGAAAAAGATTGCTTGCCCCAGGCATGATGTCAGCCGGAATTGATCCGTCGGAGTACAGCCGATCAATGCACTCTGCGGTTGTTTCAATCGTGACCCAACCAACGGGTCGAGTAGACATGCTGCGACCAGTTGGTATGTATTCTTCAGCCGTTAAACCAAGGTGGGCTGCTTTGATTCGCAGGCCAGCATCATTAGAGATAATGCGCGTTGGGGCATGGTCTGCTTGACCAAGTGCCGCACCAATGATGCGGTTATCAGGAATCTCCGGGTCAAGGCCAAACTCGATGAGGCGATGTCGCTGAATGCCATTGACCTCGATATGGACAGTCCCACCCAAAGCGTCGGACTCAACGGGAACCGGAAGATGGATTGAACCGCCAGCACGCCGCCGCATATCTTCAATGGCTCGCAGCGCAGTTCGTGCCGCACGACCGACATCGTCCATGCGAGATTTCAATCCATCTAGTTCTTCCACCACGGTCAGCGGAATCACTACTTCACAACCTGGAAACGCTCGAAGACTTGATGGATCAGCGACAAGGACAGACGTATCTAATACAACTCGAGTTCTTTGTCCGGTGCCTGGAGAGACAGGCGGGTGATCAGGGGTCACTGCTCCAGTGGCGTTTGTTCCAAGAACATCAGTCACGAGCGAGTCAGTTCAATCCCACTGGCGAATCACCGAGTGTTGCTGAGGAGCACGACATATGTTCAACACGGTCATATTTATCGCTGCGCTGAGGTAAGTGGTGGATAGGTAGATGAATACTTGATGACGGCAAAAAATCAAAAAAATTCTCACTTGAGAGAAAAATTGATCCAAATTCAGCATATTTTTAAAAATATTTTAAAAATATTTTTTCTCACTTGTAAGAGAAAAAATACAAACATTTCTGTTCCGATATTTGTGGATAGGACTGGTCATGACAACACCGGTTTCGAATGGTGCGTTGGCGAATGATACGTAGTCTCGACCCCAGTACCAGAAGGGGCCAACTTGCTAGAACCCTTATGAAATATAGGGAAGATGGGTATTGCTGGCAGAAATTATCGCGTCGCAGGATGACGTTCCACTCAAGGAGCGACGAGTATCCAAAAGCATTTTGGTATGTCAAATCGTCAGCGACTGCCTCGGATGTCCTTGATGCATCACGGTGCGAGCAAGACCCAGAGAGGCCCTAGTTGCAAATGCAACTACTTCAATGCTTGCTTTTGTGAAAAAAACCCATTCAAATACTCTCGACACTCCGATCCGAGGAGGAATGGAAAAAATGACAAAAGCAGAGCTCATCGAAGAAGTTGCCAAGGCAGCGGATTGTTCCAAGGCAGATGCCGAACGAACAATTGCGGCGTTCTTTGCACTGGTGGTTGCTTCTACTAAGAATGGCGGAAAGGTTGCATGGCCGGGCTTTGGCTCATTCAGTGCAACCCAACGCAAGGCACGGACAGGTCGTAACCCACAAACGGGTGCCACGGTCAATGTTCCTGCTTCAACCGCGATGAAGTTCTCAGCGAGCTCAACGCTCAAGGCTGAGCTAAACCCAAACCGTAAGTAAATCACTTACACAACGAGAGGAAACTCAAGTGGCAGCAAAGAAGAAGGCCCGTAAGAAGGCTCCAGCAAAGAAGAAAGCAGCAGCGAAGAAGGCTCCTGCGAAGCGCAAGAAGAAAGCAGCAGCGAAAAAGGCTCCTGCAAAGCGCAAGAAGAAAGCAGCAAAGAAGGCTTAGTCCTTCTCTACTATTTTCATCACAGAACCAATCGGTTCAGAGTGTCAAGGAACGAGGGGCGAAAGCCCCTCGTTTCTGCTTTTCGGGAACATCTTTGAAAGAATCAAGATATGAGCACTGACATCGCGCAGCTTGTGCAGGATCTTCGAACCGAAGCAGAGTCTCTCTTGAGATTGATTGAACCATTGGCGGATAACGATTGGTTGATGTCAACACCTGCACCCGGTTGGTGTATCGCCGATCAAATCATTCATCTCGCTTTATTTGACGAGCGTGCGCTTTGGTCCATGACAGACCCGGCACGTTTTTCTGAGGATCTTAAATTTCTTCAGTCATCAGGTGTGGATATTCATCAGCGAGAACGTCTGCGTTCTCACGCAAGTCTTCTGAAGTGGTGGGTAGACGCAAATACATCTCTGTGCACGGCAGGACAGGGAGTGCCAACAGAGACACGGTGTCAATGGTACGGTCCGTCGATGTCAGCCACATCAATGGTGACGGCACGCGTCATGGAAACATGGGCCCACGCGCATGACGTGGCAGATGCGCTGAGCGTGCAGGTGCTTCCCACGCTGCGCCTGCGTCACATCGCTCATATAGGCGTGCGTGCGCGTGCGTTCTCGTACATTGCACATCGACGTGAATTACCCACTGGTGAGGTGTGCGTGCGTCTGAACGCACCTGATGGGACAATATGGCGATGGGGTGACGACGCAGCACACAGCGTGAGCGGAGACGCGCTCGACTTTTGTCAAGTGGTGACGCATCGCCGTCACATAAATGATGTGCATCTTGAAATTCATGGTGACTTGGCGCGTGATTGGATGAATATCGCACAAGCTTTTGCGGGACCACCCGGAGAAGGGCGACAACCTGGACAGTTTGGTGGCTAGAGGCGGTTCATGTAGTGAAAAACCTCAGCGGCATCAAATGAATAGGGCACGCCTAGTTCGGTCATGCGTTCTTGAATACGCTCACGGAATTTCTTTATTCCGGAATCATCGGTGGCTTTCATTGTGCTCTCAAATTGGCTGGCATGCTTGAGTAACGCATCAAGTTTGATATCGACGAACGCCGATACGTCTTCTGCGTGATTAGCCTCGTCTGCCTCCCATAACAACAAGGCGTCGGGACGATGATGCTGAGCACCAAGTTCTAAAATTTGATGACGCAAAAAATGCGGGTCACGAGCAGCGACAATCGCATCGCAGGTGTTCATTCCGGCGTTGCGATGATCTGGGTGCAAGCGATATCGCTTCCAGGGATCGTGAGTCAGAACAACATCTGGCTTCAGTTGTCGAATATGTAAGCAGATCTGTTCAACCACAGTGGGGGAATGAACAAGTTCTCCGTCAGTGTGACCGAGGAATATGACTGAACCTGTTGCCCCAAGAGCACGCGCGGCGTTGGATTGTTCGATTTGTCGCTGGGCGATGAGTGCCGTGATGTCAGCATCGGGATTCCAGGTGCCCTTGGATCCGTCGGTGAGCACGAGGTGATGCACAATGGATCCTGCAGATGACCATTTTGCAAGTGTTCCGCCGCATCCAAATTCAATATCATCTGGATGCGCTCCAATAGCCAAAACTATTTTTGGAACGGAGATGTTGGAGGTCCAGGCACCAACGGACTGCAGTGGTGTTTGGCCAGGATCGTTGGCGCTCATGTTCGTTTCCTCAGTTCGGTGAGATCATCGGCTGTATCAAGATCGAGTGACAGTTCTTCATCATTGACAACAACGTATCGATGTCCAAGTGTTGTCAAAATTTCTTGATGGCGCGTAAAACTTTTGGGACCGTATGCGGTTGCAAATCGCATGTCGGCCGGAAAGCTCAAGACGTTTGTGCCATCCATGTGACGGTCTGGCACCAATGCCACTTGTGCGTCTAAGACGAGATGTTGATATGTGTGAGCGAGTGGAAGATCTGCGTGCGCCACCACAATATGTTGTGCGCCATCTGCGATCGCTGCGGTTATTCCGGCGGCAACTGCTACATCAAGCCCAGGTGTGGGGCACGACACGATGTGTGCACCAATCTCTTTTGCCCAATTCGCAACGTCATCAGCGTCACAAACGACGTATTTGGGCCAGTTTCCTGCTGCGTCAAGAACAACTTGTGCGCAATCACGGGCGAGTTGTTGGCGCTCGTTGGCGTCGAGCACGTCAGAGAGTCGCCCCTTGGCAATATTGAATGATTTCATCGGGACAACAAGCGCTACTCGCACCTCGCCAGCCTAGGGGGAGGCAGTCGGAGTACTCCGACAGTTATCCTGATGCCATGACGAATCCTGCTGGTCTACGCGTTGCCGTAGTCGGAGCTGGATCATGGGGAACCACAGTTGCATCACTGTGTGCGGCTAACGCATCAGTCATGTTGTGGGCCAGACAACCCGATGTGGCAATGAGCATCAATCGGACTCATTGCAATCAGGTGTATTTGCCTGACATTGTGTTACATCAGACATTGCAGGCGTCTGCAGACCTCGCCGAAGTCGTCGGAGGAGCAGACATTGTCTTGATGGCAGTGCCGTCACACGGATTTCGTAATATTGCAGCGCAAGCAGCGCCATTTATTAGCACCAAAGTGCCAATCGTGAGTTTGGCAAAAGGTCTTGAACGTGGCACGTTATTGCGCATGAGCCAGGTTGTTCATGATGTCATGCCGGGACATCCGGTAGCAGTTTTGACGGGCCCAAACTTGGCATCGGAAATCGCTCTTGGTCAACCAGCGGCATGCGTGGTGGCAGTTAATGAAGCAGACGTTGCTGTTCAGTTACAGGATATTTTTTCTTCGGCAACATTGCGCGTGTATACGAATTCTGATGTCGTTGGATGCGAAATCGCTGGTGTTGTAAAAAATGTCATTGCAATTGCGGCTGGCATGGCTTCTGGAATGGGATTCGGTGAGAACTCAAGGGCGACCCTGATCACTCGCGGATTGGCTGAAATGACACGGCTAGCCATGGCAATGGGTGGTAGCGCTCCGACGTTGTCTGGGCTTGCAGGCGTGGGGGATTTGATCGCAACATGTTCATCAATGAAAAGTCGCAACACCACAGTTGGCGTGCGATTGGGCCAGGGAGAATCACTTGATGATATTTTGTCTTCGATGTCAATGATCGCAGAAGGAGTGAAGAGCTCGCCCTCGGTTCTTGAACTTGCCATACGGCACGGCGTTGATATGCCAATCACTGAACAAGTTGTTGCAGTGTGTCGCGATGGAGCAACTGCTAAGGAGGCGCTCACTGCGCTGATGTCACGTACATCAAAATCAGAAATAATATGAGCGGTCACTCCCATGACACGATTGGCGTACGCGGAACTCATTGGAGAACTCAGGTCACCAACAGCGGAATGTTGATTCCGTGTGATGGTTCGGCTCCTGTGTTGTGGCGCGTTGCCGCCGATGATCGTTGGTATGTTCCAGAAAACGAGCCGACGCTACGACAAAAGTGGCTGGCTGGCACGCCTGTTGCCGAGACTCGTCTTCATGTGCCCGGGGGTGACATTGTGCAACGTATTTTCTGCGTTGCGGATATGGGCGGCATGACGTTGATGGAGTTTGTCAACGAGTCAACTCTGCCAGTGGTGATTGCACTAAGTCGCAACGATGTGCTCACAACTCATCCACCAAGTGATGTTGTGCCACAAGGTATTGAGATGCCAAGCAACAGCCTTGTTTTGCCACTTGGTCATCAGGCAACCGTGCGCACTGCATTGCTACACAACAAGCCCCATGCCGGCCAACTGCCGACTGCAATTGCCGGATACATGCAAGTTTTAAACGGATGGGAGACAGCATGTGAGGTCGCATCACGAATGGTGCTACCTGACCAGTCACTCTGTTCTCGACTTACTGCGGTGCGTACTCGTCTGTTGTTGGATGAGAGTGATCTCGACATGGCAGCCGAGCACGCAGTTATTGAGCGCATCCGATTAGGTGACTTTGGTGCTGACAGTATTTTAGATGTTGTGCGCGTTGTAGAACGACGCGTGAAGCGTGAACGCAAATCAACCCAGTTGGCATGGGACACAGAACACTTGCTGTCAACTGCGGCGAGTGTCTGTGCACGCCATCACGAAGATGCAGCAGTTGATGACATTGCGCGTGCATGGTTGCGTTTGGTTGATCATCCTGTTGAACCAATTCCTGCCGAGGCACCAGAAGATCATTTGTTGGCAGCGTGGCTGGAATCTTTGTTGGCGCAGCCATCGGCAAGTGGCGCAATAGTCAAGTTATTCCCCAGAGGTATTCCCGAACCGTGGTGGGGACAAAACTTTGAATGTCACCGATTGGTGGCTGACGCACACAGACATGTGTCGTATGCAGTCAGATGGCATGGCGCACGACCAGCAGTGTTGTGGGAAGTCCATGGTCAACCAGGCCTCGTTGTCACTGGTGGACGTGCTGACTCGTCGTGGTCATCAACTGAAGCATCAGGGGAAGCACTTCTTGAAGCGCCGATGGGCTCCTCATAGTGTCGAAGTCTTCGTTGACGCGCATATATCCAACATGTGAACTGGAGAAGTCCCTGTGCATAACAGACCGCACTGTGGTGGCTGGTATTGACGAAGTAGGAAGAGGTGCACTTGCTGGCCCTGTGATGGTGGGCATCGTGGCGATGACACGCACGTGTGCCGAGCCACCAGAAGGACTTGCAGACAGCAAGTTGCTCACAGCGCAGCAACGCGAAGAACTCGTTGCACCAAGTCGTGAATGGGCAACTGCGTATGCCACCGGAATCGGAACCTCGCAAGAGATTGATGAGTACGGAATTCTTGTTGGATTGCGTTTGGCCGGAGAGCGAGCACTAGCGGCGCTGGGAATAGTTCCGGATGTTGTGATTCTGGATGGCAACTACAACTGGCTTGTACGACCACAGCGACCGCTGAGTGCTGACGGATTAGTGTGTACCTCGCGCATTGTTGTGCGACAAAAAGCAGATCGTGATTGTTCTTCGGTGGCTGCGGCAAGTGTCATTGCCAAGGTCGAACGCGATGCGATGATGCGCATTTTGCATGAGCAGTATCCTGTGTATCAATGGGCATCAAACAAGGGGTACGGCGCCCGTGTTCATACGGATGCAATCAAACAATATGGGCCAACTCCCCATCATCGTCTGTCCTGGAACTTAACCGGAAAATCCGAGCAGTAGAGCGCGGCGAACGAAACTATTTCTGGGTTACTGAAATTTTCAGATCGCGGAATGGTGAGACTGAGTCGATGCCAGGTTCTTTTGGCAAACCAAGCACGCGCTCACCAACGATGTTGCGCATGACTTCATCAGAACCGCCGGCGATTCGCAATCCTGGTGTTCCAAGCAGGAGAGATCCCCACGAGTAGGTTCCCCACTCGCCAGTGTCGGCCTGAATTCGTGGGCCCAACACGCGAGCAGCAAAGTTGCCGAGTTTTGTTTGGTTGATCGTGAGCGCCATCTTGGCAATGGACATTTCTGGACCAGGAGTCTGCCCTGACCGAATCTTGGCCATGGCTCGTTGGTTGTTGTAACTTGCCACGCGATAGCCAGTAATGAGTGCGGCTAGTTCATCACGAACGAGAGGGTCGTTATTTAATCCAAAGTGCTGCACCATTGCGATCAGGCGCACGATAAGTGGATTGTCAGCGTTTGATGCAGTGCTTCCACCGCCTCCGATGGATGCGCGTTCGTTCATGAGAGTTGTCAATGCAACGTTCCAGCCATTGTTTTCGTCGCCCAGTCGGTGACTATCTGGCACACGAACTTCGTTGAAGAAAACTTCGTTGAAACTTGCGCCACCTGTCATCTGGCGAAGTGGTCGAATCTCAATACCAGGTGCGTGCATATCCACGATGAAGCCCGTGAGACCCTTGTGCTTTGGCAAGTCAGGATTGGTTCGACAGATAATCTCACCGATATCTGAATACTGCGCTCCAGAGGTCCAGACTTTTTGTCCTGTGATGATCCATTCTTCGCCATCACGAAGCGCTTTTGTGCTGAGAGATGCAAGATCGCTGCCCGCACCTGGCTCACTAAATAATTGGCAAGCGACAATGTCGGCGCTCCACATCGCGGTGAGGTATTGCTCCTTGGCTTCATCTGTGGCGTGGGCTAAAATTGTTGGGGCAACCATTCCTAAACCGATTCCAAAAATTGACTCGTTGGGCGTGCGATATTGCGCCTCAAGTCGGGAGTAAGCCTTGTCAAATGCCCCGGGCAGTTCGCGTCCACCAAACTTTTTTGGACCAGTGATCCAACCGAATCCGGCAGCAAATTTTTTGCCGCGCCAGGTCTTGGCATCACCAACTATGCGTTCTTCGGATTCGCGTGATCGTTCTTCAAAGGCGCCCATCATGTCTGCACCTTCACCCCAAACAAACGCCTTCTCTTCTTCGCGACGTTCGGCGTTGGCATCCAAAAAACTGCGTGCTTCTTTTTCAAAATCTTCAAGCGTGATCTCGGCCATAAAACCCCTTTATTTCGACGAGACGAATCTCGTTCTGTGCACTTTTTATCGTACTGTCCAGCAATCTGCTCTGCGAAGCCGTGCTCGTAGGTCGTTATTGACTATCGTCTCAAGGGTGGGTCAGCCAGTCGCCGTTGAAGAAAAAGCCAGTGCATCAGCACGGATGGTCCGATTTGAGACCAATCGGTCATTGACAGGGCAGGGCCATGAGAACTTCACAACCGTTGAGGACTGCAAAGGAACCAGACCCGCGGCAGTTATCTCGAGGCGGTTTTTAGAGTCAGGGCAAGTGGCATCGGTTCATGTCTTCAGCAATATCGTCACGGTGCAGCTCGCACTCGGCGCAACTCAAGTGGGCTTGACAGACATTGTGCGGGATCTTTATCAATACTGGAAACCCGGAATGGAGCCACCGAGTATTGAATCACTCATGGCACAGGTCGAAGCACCAGCGGCTGAAGCAGCATCAACGGTTACCTCAGATGGTGAAGTCCTTGATCCTCGTGTGCCCCCGCATCTCTTTCAGCGCAGTAAAGATGCTCGTGCGCGATTGACAGGGTCGTAGCAAAATCTCGATTAATTTTTGCCCAACACGATGAACATGTGGGGCAAAGTCGTAACAGCCGCTCACGCCGAACCTAATCTTGCTGTATGAGTTCGTCTGAGCAGCGATATGTCTCGCTGCAGGATGCCGCTGACATTTTGGGTGTTCACTACATGACTGCATATCGATACATGCGACATGGCCGATTGTCTGCTCAAAAAGAAAGTGGCATCTGGAAAGTTGCAGAAGTAGAACTGCAGCGATTTCAGGCCGAGCAAAATGAAAGCAAAGAATCGTCAACGCAAACGGTAAAGAAAAATAAGAGTCGACGTGAGGCACCGTGGCACGATCGTCTTGAAGCATGTTTGTTGACCGGTGATGGCGCAGGTGCATGGTCGGTATTAGAGGCAGCCATTGATTCAGCAATAGAGTTTGAAGAGGTGTATCTCGATGTCTTATCGCCAGCGATGGCATCGATTGGTGAGCGTTGGCACCGTGGCGAACTTGAGATCTACGTCGAACACCGAGCCACCACTATTGCTACTCGACTTGTTGCTCGCTTAGGTGCTAAGGCTGCTCGTCGTGGGCGTGCGCGCGGAATCGTATTACTTGGCGCTCCACCCGGAGAACGGCACTCATTGGCAATCGCGATCTTGGCAGATGTCGTTCGATTGGCGGGCTTTGAAGTTCACGATTTAGGTGCAGACCTACCGACTGAGTCGTTTATATCGGCCGCGCGTCATTACGACGACGTTCTGGCGGTAGGAGTCAGTGTTACTTCTGCTGAATCTTGTGTATTGGTGAGTGATTTAATCGTGCAATTGCGAGATGTCATGGCGGTTGGTACGTGTGTGTTTCTTGGTGGTGGAGGAATCACCTCTGAGGCAGCCGCGCGCGAACTGGGCGCAGATGAGTGGGCACCAGACGCTCGTTCATTTGTTGCGGCACTAGAACTGGTGGCGAGTTCTCGAAATAAAGCAAGAAGAACACAGGGGTCTATTTCGTAAATACGAACATATGTTCGCTACGATGGTGAACATGATTCGTCCCGGCTTGGCGGCCATACCAATAAGCCCCCATCTCATGTCTGGGCGTGATCTGGCAGAACGAAACGCAGAGCACGGTCTCTTGCCTGTCAACAATGCGTTGCATGCGGTCTTGCCGCGGGGTGCACTTGAGCGCGGTTGCGTGTATCAATGCACTGGTGTTGGCGCATCGTCACTGGCGTGGGCACTCGTTGCACGGGCGGTATCTGAGGGTTCATGGTTGGCGGTTGTTGACGTGCCACGTGCAGGTTTGCTGTCAGCTCGCGAATACGGAATAGCACTCGAAAGATTGCTGTGCATTGACACCAGTCGGGTAACTGCGCATTGGTCGCGCATGATGGGCGCACTAGTTGATGGTATTGATGTTGTCGTGACTGCATCGCCACGGTGCAGCACTGCAGATGCACGCAAACTTGCAGCACGTGTTAAAGCACAATCTGCAGTAATGGTCGTGATTGGTAATTCATATGATTTTCCGGTCGACATCACTTTGCGTATAGCGTCACCGCGATGGACATTTAGTGGCCACGCCCGTCAGCGTGAAGTCACCATTGTCACCGAAGGTCGGCGCGCATACGGCATGCAACCACAACTCGTGCTGTTGCCGCAGTCATCTCACCAACTTGTACAAACCACATGTTGAGCGCCACGCGCACCGCAGCAATTATTTTTCCAAACTGGAGCCAGATACCTGGTCATGACGATTCAGATAGGGCACACCGCGCTTTTGAGCCCGTCGTTCGTGCGCTGTCTAGCGTTGCTCCGCTTATTCATGTAGATACTGCTGGTGTCGCGTTGCTTGCAACGAGGGGCCCTTCGCCGTATTTCGGCGGCGATGATGCTCTCGGAGATTTATTACACGGGCTCTGTGCAGACCAAGCGTTAACAGTGTCTCACGGGGTCGGAATTGCTGATGGTCGCGTGGGTGCCTTGGCAGCGGCACACCAATCATGTTTTTCTGGTTCACCTTGTGTTGTCTCGGTTGGTGGATCAGAAACTTTTCTTGGTCTGCTACCCACTGGCGTGCTTGGCATATGCGCCGACATAGACCCAGACACAATTGATTTATTGCAACGGCTCGGCCTCACAACAATACGAGCAGTCGCTGGACTAACAGAACGCGAACTTATCGACAGATTTGGTCTGCTTGGCGAACGCTTGCATTGCATTGTCCACGGTTTTGATATCAGCGTGTTGGTGCCCGACATTGCGCCAATTGATTACGTCATTCAGCATGTCTTTGAAGACCCAGTCGCGACCAGTGGCATAGTGGTGGCAGCGATGAGTGAACCGTCGCACGATCTCATCAAAGCACTTGAGCGCCATGCCGTGCAGTGCATTCGGTTACACATGCTTTTTGAGACAGACCACGGTGAGCACAATGAGCGGATGTGGCATCAGCCTCGTGGGTTTAGTGAGGCAGCAGTTCTAGAACGCATTCGGTGGCAACTAGATGGCTGGCTCGGCGCCGATGCAGACATGGCAGCAACGGCCGGCATTACGCGAGTGCAACTTTCGCCCATGGATGTGCGTCCTATTGATGCCCAGCAGCAGAGTTTGTGGGGTGGTCGTCAAGAACATATTGAACGCGCACTACGAAGTGTTGCACTTGCTATTTCTGTGCATGCAGATGTTGAAATAACTGTTCCAGAATGGCAAGGTGGACGTGATGTCGCGCAAGTTTTTTTGCAAGTACCAATAGGCAGTGTCGATATTCGAGATCATGTCGCATGTTCAGAACGTGTCAACAGCGGACGCGGAGCAGAGCAACACTGGACCGGTTCAGTCCCTGCTCCTTGGCCAGCGATTGTGTTTTCACAGCCACAAAAAGTGCAATTGCAAGACAAGGACGGAGCGATGGTAGTGATCACCGGGCGTCACGAACTACTGCAAACACCAAGCGTTCTACGCGTGCAGAGCACATTGCTTGATAGCAGTGCACGCTCAGCAGACGTAGATAATTATGCAGTACAACAATTCGCTGGTCCGTGGCCCGTAGAAGAACGATGGTGGGATCCGATGCGCCGCCGCCGTTTGGCGCGATTACAAGTATTGGTTCAGCATCCCTATACACAAGTGCAGTATCTGGTGCTGTTGACGATTGAGAATCGTCAATGGTATATCAGTGCGTCATACGACTAGCGTGGGGAGCATGATGCAACAACTCCTCAGCATGTTGCGTACACACAAGGCAATTGATCAACGAGAACGCGATTCGATACAGCACTTTTTGGATGTTGTTCCCACTTTGTTGCGCCCATGTGATGAAGACGCTGGACCATTGCATGTCACAGCTTCGGCAATCGTTGTCGATTCGTTCATCGATCCAACGGCCACTGTCTTGCATTTGCACAAACGTCTCAATCTCTGGTTGCAGCCAGGCGGCCATATTGAGATCGGAGAAACTCCTGCCGATGCGGCGCTTCGAGAAGCACACGAAGAAACTGGCCTTGTTGTGGCGCATCCCATCGCGGGCGCACACTTCATTCATGTCGATGTGCATCCCGGTCCACGTGGTCATACGCATTTTGATGTGCGCTATGTCGTGACAGCGCCGTACGAGACTCCAAAACCTGGGCCAGAAGAAAGCCAAGATGTCAAGTGGTTCGAGTGGGAGCAGGCCGTGGCAATTGCTGATGACGGATTACTGGGCGCATTGTTGGTCTGCCGGGCAGGGATCGCTGGTTAGAAACGAACATATGTTCGCTACGATGACCAGATGGTCGCATACGCAGAGCTGCATTGTCGCTCAAATTTTTCATTTTTAGCCGGGGCATCTCATCCCGAACAACTCGCTGAATGTGCAGCCCAACTTGGGCTAGGGGCGCTCGCCCTGACCGATCGCAACGGATTTTATGGCGTTGTTCGGTTTGCTCAAGCAGCACGAGCAGTAGGCCTACCAACTGTCTTTGGTGCAGAGATGTGGTGCAGTGGTTTTAGCGGAGCAGTTGGGGCTGGCGACGTGGTGTTCTTGGCCAAAGGAGTCGGTGCTTATGGGCAGTTATGTCGAGCGATTAGCGAAGCCCAACTAGCAGGTGCCAAAAACGCACCGCTCACAGAGGTACGAACTTTTGCTGCGCATGTTGTCAATCATTGCTGGGTGTTGACGGGTTCATCAAGTGGTGCAGTAGTGCGTGCATTAATGCAACTCGGACCAGCCGCGGCAGATCGAGTGCTGGCGCAACTCTGTGAGTTATTCGGATCACAAAATGTTCTTGTCGAATTATGGGATCACGGTGACCCACTAGATGTTGCGCGCAATGATGCACTTGTGCAACTTGCCGCACGCCGCAACTTGTTGTGCATCGCCACCAACGATGTGTCATACGCAGTACCTGCGCATCATCGCGTTGCGACGGCTTTTTCTGCTATTCACAAACGTTCTGCATTAAATACAGTCGATTATCTTTTAGCACCTGCGGCCACTGCATATTTGCGTAGCACCACAGAACAGCACCGCCGTTTCGCGCGTTATCCAGGCGTTGTTGAGATGGCTGGCAGTATCGGTGCTGCTGCTGCATTCGATTTATCACTTGTGGCGCCACGACTCCCGCCGTTTCCGTGTCCAGACAATATGTCAGAGATTGCGTATTTGCGATATTTGACAGAACAAGGCGCAACGCATCGCTACGGCACGCGCCCCACGCATAGTGCAGAAGACCTGTCACTTCGCGCTAGGGCATGGCGAGTTATTGACCACGAACTTGAAGTTATTGAAACACTTGGTTTCGCCGGATATTTTCTGGTGGTGTGGGACATTGTTGAGTTTTGTCGGCGCTCAAATATTTTGTGTCAAGGTCGCGGTAGCGCAGCCAATAGTGCAGTGTGTTATGCCATCGGTATCACTAAGGCTGATGCCGTGTCGCTGGGCTTGTTGTTCGAGAGGTTCTTGTCTCCAGAGCGTGATGGCCCACCCGATATTGATATCGACATCGAAAGTGGCCGTCGCGAAGAAGTGATTCAGTACGTCTATCAGCGACACGGACGACACCACGCTGCACAAGTAGCAAACGTCATTACATATCGCGCCAAATCTGCAGTGCGTGACATGGAGCGAGCGCTTGGCGTTGCTCACGATCAAGAACACACCGACCCGTTAGTGCAAGAACTAGCCACTCTTATCCAGGACATGCCCCGCCATTTAGGTATCCACTCAGGAGGCATGGTGATGTGTGATCGACCTGTCATCGAAGTGTGCCCAGTGGAGTGGGGTCGGATGCATAACCGAAGTGTGCTGCAGTGGGATAAAGATGATTGTGCTGCTGCTGGGCTCGTCAAGTTCGATCTCTTGGGGCTCGGAATGTTGTCAGCACTGCATAACGCCACAGACTTCATCTTGCAGCACCGCGGATACGAACTAGACCTGGCAACACTGCCTCAAGAAGACGATGTATACGCCATGTTGTGTCGTGCCGACACGGTTGGTGTTTTTCAGATTGAGTCACGGGCGCAAATGGCAACATTGCCGCGACTCAAACCTCGACGATTTTATGATTTAGTAGTCGAAATTGCGCTCATTCGCCCAGGCCCCATTCAGGGTGGTTCGGTGCATCCCTACATTCGGCGGCGCAATGGCAAAGAACCTGTCACGTATTTACATCCGTTACTTGAAAACAGTTTAGGAAAGACACTTGGCGTGCCGTTGTTTCAAGAACAACTCATGCAAATGGCAATTGATGTTGCCGGATTCACGCCATCAGAAGCAGA
This sequence comes from Ilumatobacteraceae bacterium, assembly GCA_016463545.1. Classification (GTDB taxonomy): domain Bacteria; phylum Actinomycetota; class Acidimicrobiia; order Acidimicrobiales; family Ilumatobacteraceae; genus UBA2093. Next base: position 18,494 of record JAEMRC010000011.1, on the reverse strand, counting down.
TCAACTGCGCCAAGCAATGGGCTCAAAGCGATCTCGAGCACGCATGCAACAGTTGCGAGAGCGCTTATATGCCGGCATGGCAGAGCGCGGTGTCAAGGGAGCAATCGCTGATGAGATTTTTGACAAAATGAAGGCGTTTGCTCATTATGGATTTCCTGAAAGTCACGCAGTCAGTTTTGCGTATCTGGTGTATTCATCGTCATGGATCAAACTGCACGAGCCAGCAGTATTTTGTGCAGCATTGTTAAACGCACAACCAATGGGATTCTGGTCGCCACATACGTTGGCCCAAGATGCACGACGCCACGGAGTGGTAGTGCGCTCACCCGATATCAATGAGTCATCAAACAACGCAACGCTAGAGCCATGCACTGATTCCAATGGGCAACTTGCCGTGCGAATGGGAATTGGTTCGGTGCGCGGAGTCGGTGCTGAATTAGCCACACGCATTGCTCTAGGCAGGCCCTATCACAGCATCGATGACCTCAGCCGCCGAGTGAGTGGACTATCACGTACCCATGTAGAAGCGATGGCCACCGCTGGCGTATTTCAGAATAGTTTTGGACTCAGTCGCCGAAGTGCACTTTGGAACGCAGGTTCACATGTGTCCAGAAGCGCAGAACGATTGGCGGGAGTAACTGCCGTACAAACGACGCCGCATCTACCGGGCATGGAGCCCATCGAAGAAGCCATTGCAGATTTGTGGGCAACCGGAATCTCTCCCGACGGACATCCCACAAAGTTTGTGCGCGAACAATTATCTGCGCTGGGGGTGGTGTGTGCTGATGCTCTTGGGCGTGTCTCAAACACGCAACGAGTATGGGTAGCCGGAGTCGTCACACATCGACAACGACCAATGACTGCCAACGGTGCAACATTTATCAATCTTGAAGATGAAACAGGGCTCATTAATGTGGTGTGCTCGATCGGGTGCTGGGCACGGCACCGCAGCGTGGCACGCAACGCACCAGCATTATTAGTGCGTGGGCGAATCGAAAATGTTGAGGGAGCAATCAACATTGTTGCTGAGGTTTTGTCTCCGTTGCATGCCGTGACATCAACAGGTAGTCGTGATTTTCGGTGATATTTATTCTGACGGCGAGTCACCTAGGTGCTCATTAAACATGCGGTACGTGTCGTAGATGTCTTTGCATTTTTGACACATCGGTAGTTGTTTAGGATCACGCGACGGCACCCAGACGTGTCCGCACACCGCTTCGATAGGCGTGCCATACACTCGAGCTTCAAGCACTTTTGCAGCAGCCGATTCACCTGGTCCTGTTTTGACGATATGAGCTACAACGGGTTCACCTGTTTGGGGAGTCAGTTCTGTCTCTGGCACCGCCTGTGCTGGCCTGGTCTGCAGGGGAGTAGATGCGTTTGGCGACATAGAGTTAGTTAACCAGCCCCGAATCTGCTCTACACTCGCGGTATGCCTTTATATGAATTTCGCTGCCGTACATGTGACACGACTTTTGAAGAACGCCGACCAATGGCACAAGCCAATAGTTCAGCGACATGTCCAAGCGGTCATGACAATGCTGTGAGGTTGCTGAGTGTCTTTGCCTCGGTCGGAGCCTCGACATCAACCGCATCAACGCCGGCACCAATGCCCACGAGTGGTGGCGGTTGTTGCGGCGGATCCTGCCACTCCTAAACGAGACGGCGCTACAGCGTCATGTTGGCAACAAAAAATGCGCCGACGATGGCAACGATCGGAGCAGCCCAAGACAACCATGGCATTGAGCGTTTCCAGTTTGGCTCAACCATGACCCAACTCACGGCTGCGCCGACGAGTGCGCCACCAACGTGGCCACCAACAGAAATACCCGGAATAGCAAACGTGATGACCAAGTTCAGCACCAATGTTGCGCCAAGACCTGTTTGCATCGGATTGATTCCGCGTTGATACAAGACCACCGCAGTCGCAGTCATCAGCCCGAACACTGCTCCAGAAGCACCACCCGTCAGACCATTGGGGCTTGAGATAATTGCACCCGCAGATCCTCCTACCAATGCCGCAAAATAAAGCATTGTGAATTTGCCGCGACCCAAAATTGGTTCAAGAAGGTTTCCGAGTTGATACAACAGCAACATATTCATGCCGATGTGAAATAACCCAAAATGTAAAAATCCTGCTGACACCATGCGGTACCACTCACCTTGGCGCAAAAATATGCCAGCAAGTCCCAAATCAACGTGGCGCTGGTTAATCGTGCCGCCCATGAGTGAACCCTGTGATCCGCCAGCAATGATCCACATGAAGACAAGGACGTTAATGCTGATCAGAATGCGAGTGACGACACCTTGTTGGCCAGCGTTCCAGAACCGAGCACGAGTTCGTAAACTTGGTTGTAGCTCGCGCACGCAACCAACACAGCGAGAACCGATATCGGCCTGCACTAAGCAGTCGCCGCACGCAGGTCGACCGCAACGAGTGCAATGTCTTCCGGTTGTGCGACTGGGGTGTCGATAACAATTAGGCAGTGTGGGTGGGGGGAGCGACACGCCTCAAGTGTAGGACGCATGCCACTCGCAGCACAGTGACGTGTCAGTAGAAATGTGGTTGTACTAACTCGGTTCGGCTTCGGCGATGTCCCGGTGAGCAAGAAACCAATCGAGAGTATTTTGCAGACCTTGTTCAAAGTCCATCGTGGCGCGCCACCCAAGTGTGTTGTGGGCACGTGTGGGGTCGATGCGACGACGAGGTTGACCATCGGGTTTACTTGAATCCCACACCACATCGCCAGTAAAGCCCGTGATTGCTTTTATTGTCTCGACTGTTTGACGAATTGTGATTTCGTGGTCTGTTCCTAAATTGATCGGGTCTGTCCCGTCGTAGATTTCCGCCGCCAAAAGAATTGCTGCTGCTGCATCGTTAACGTACAGATACTCGCGACTTGCGGCACCTGTTCCCCAGACGTTGATTGCGGCGGAGCCAGATTCGCGCGCCTCAACACATTTTTTAATGAGTGCGGGAATAACGTGTGAAACAGATGGATGAAATTTATCGCCTGGTCCGTAGAGGTTTGTTGGTATTAAGTATGCAAACTTTTGTCCGTACTGCTGAGCGTTTACTTGAGCGTGGACGAGGTGCGCTTTTTTGGCGATTCCATACGGCGCATTTGTTTCTTCTGGGTAACCATCCCATAGTGATGTTTCAGCAAAGGGCACTGGTGTGAACTTGGGATAACTGCAGACTGTTCCGAGCAATACCGTTTTTTCGACACCAGATGTGCGTGCTGCCTCAATCACGTGAGTGCCCATCATCAAGTTGTCGAAATACAACGGTGCAGGAGCCACTTGGTTGTAGCCAATACCGCCCACACGAGCCGCGAGATGAATGACGTGTGTTGGCGCATAGTTGGCCAGCATTTTTTCTGACACACCTGGCACGGTGAGGTCATAGGCTTGATGCGTGGGTGCAAAAACCGTGGCTCCGGCCGACTCCAAAAGTTGCACCACGACACGGCCCAAGAACCCATGTCCACCAGTAACAAGAACAGGGCGATTGGTCCAGAATGACGACATGAGTGCAAGCGTAGGTCGGAAGCGGTCAGAATGAGAGCCGTGCGCGTCGCCTACACCCTTGAGCAATGTTGGCACCGTGTGCCCGGGGGTACGGCGGTGGCTGCCCTGGAGGTGGCGCGAGCCCTTCAGGAGCGACCAGACCTTGATTTGATTGGGGTGGCTGGAAGACATCGAGGTACTCCAATGGCTGGATGTGAGCCCTCGATCCCGATGCAGTACTTGCCGTTCGGTGGAGCTCTTTTGTATGAATCATGGATGCGGGTGTCATGGCCAAAAGTGGAGTCGGTGGTCAATGCTCCTGATCTTGTGCATGCCACCACAATTATTGCGCCAGCAACAACACGGCCACTCGTGGTGACGCTGCATGATCTTGCGTTCTTGCGTCACCCTGAGTTTTTTACGGCACGAGGGAACAAAATCTTTCGGCGCAGTTTAGAGATTCTGAAAAAAAATGCTCAGGCAGTGCTCTGCTCATCGCGTGCAACTATGACCGACTGTGTTGACGCGGGTTTTAGTGCATCAATACTGCACCATGTTCCGCTCGGAGTGAACGATGCACCAGCAACACCATCTGATGTGCAACGAGTGCGCAGCACATACTCGTTGCCATCTGAGTATGTGTTATTTGTCGGCACGCTTGAGCCCCGTAAAAATTTGGCGCGACTTGTTCAGGCTCATGCCTTGGTTGTTGATGCACCGCCACTTGTCATTGTGGGTGCGCAGGGTTGGGGGAACGGAACTCCGATTGCGTCCGAGAATATTATTTTTCTAGGACACGTGCCAACGGCAGACCTCGCAGCGTTATATGCAGCTGCTCAAGCTCTGTGCTATCCATCAATTTTGGAAGGATTCGGACTTCCGATTCTCGAAGCAATGGTGCAGGGAACTCCTGTATTGACATCTTTGGCAACAAGCACAGAAGAAGTCGCCGGAAATGCTGCAGTTTTGGTTGATCCATTAGATGTCAGCGCAATCGCCGACGGTTTGCATCGGGTGCTTGCGCGTCACGACGAACTTAGTGATCTTGGTCGCGCTCATGCGACAACAATGTCGTGGCAGCGCACTGCCGCACTCACACACGGCGTGTACACACAGGTGTGTGCATCATGACGAACTCCGTCGCAATTGGAATGAATCTGTTGTGGTGCAGACCAGGAGTAGGTGGCAGTGAGGATTATCTCGTGCGACAGTTGCTAGGGCTGAGCGAGATTAAGCATGAGTTTGAGATACGAGTATTTGCTCCACGTGGATTTAGTGAACGACATCCTCAAATTGCCAAGGAATTCAAAGTTGTTGAGGCGCCATCGAAATGCACAACTCGGGCAGTGCGCGTTGCGCTTGAGCACTTATGGTTGCCAATTGTGTCGAGATCGATGCAGTTGATGCACCACGGTGGAGGTACGTTGCCCCGCGCTCAGCGCACGCCATCGGTCTTGACAGTGCACGATATTCAGTGGGTGGAGTATCCGCAGTATGTCAAGTCTCTGAAGTTGCGCTATTTGCGCACCGTTGTCCCGTCATCGGTCAAACGGGCAACACGAATTGCAGTTCCTTCACAATTTGTAGCCAATAGTTTGGTTCAGCACTTAGGCATTGAAGCAAATAAAATTCTTGTTGTTCCGCATGGAATGGAAAAACAACTTGGCACCAATGCAACTTCATCAGACGCATTGCGGAGAAAGTATTCGCTTGGCAAAGGGCCTGTCATCGTGTATCCGGCCATCACGCACCCACACAAGAATCATCGGTTTTTACTGCAGCTACTCGCATCTGAAGATGCGACGTGGGCTGATCCGACGCTACGACTGGTGTTGACAGGTTCTCATGGTCACGCCGAAACTGAGGTGATGCAACTGGTGTCAGCGTTGGGTCTTGAACAACGTGTCGTGCGCACGGGCCACATCACTTCAAACGAGCGTGACGGAATAATTGCCATGGCAGATGCCGTGGTATTTCCGTCAGAGTACGAAGGCTTTGGTGCACCTGTTGTCGAGGCAATGACTCTTGGAACGCCAGTCGTGTGCAGCAACAAAACAAGTTTGCCTGAAGTCGTTGGTGACGCAGGGATCGTGTTGCCTCTTGAGATTCAGGCGTGGAAAGGTGCTCTTGTCGCGGTGCGCGCGCGGCGTGATGAATTGTCGTCGGCAGGGAAAGCGCGCGCGGCGTGGTTTACCGCTCAACGCTCAGCAGCAGCGCTCCTAGAGGTTTATCGCGAGGCATTGGCATGAAGACATCACCAGCCATGCGCCTTGTTGTTCTGTGTCCACATTTTGCACCAGACACTGCTCCGACAGGCGACGTCATGACTCAGATCGTTGCAGAACTCGTAAAGTTCAATATCGAAGTGCATGTTGTTACTGCGCTGCCGTGGTATCGCGATCATGAAATTGAATCTGGTTGGACTGGACGACTCATTCGCCGTGAGCGCACTTCATGGGGATCCATTACTCGCGTGCATCCGTTTCCGGGAAAGAACAAGCAGAGTCTTGTGCGCCGCGCGATTGGATTTATTGCATTCAGCGTGCTTGCCGGAGTCAGTGCATTGTTCGCTGGTGGCATTCATCGGCGCATTCATGCCGTGATTGCGATGTCTCCACCACTCACACTTGGTCTAACTGGCTGGTTCGCAGGGTTATTGCGTCGCGCTCCGCTTGTTTTTAACATTCAAGATGTTTTTCCGGACGCTGCAATAGCAACTGGTGCCATTACAAACCCAGCCATCATCACGTTCGCTAAAAAATTAGAGTCATTGAGTTATCGCCGTGCGCGCAAGGTCGTGGTGTTGTCCCAAGATTTACAGAACAATGTTCAAGCAAAGCTAAAACAATCCGCGCAGAGCCGAGTAGTTGTTATTCCTAACTTTGTTGACGTCCAAGCCATCAAGCCACAGAATCGAATGACTGCGTACCGTCAAGAACTTTCTATTGGCGCTGAGCCTGTGGTGATGTATGCGGGCAATGTGGGTTTCTCACAGTCGCTCGAACTTTTGATTGACGCAGCACGCCAGATGCCTGATGTCACATTTGTGATTAACGGTGGCGGAAGTGCCAAAGATGCGTTGCAAGAGCAAGCCATCGGAATCTCAAATATTCGCTTTGGTCAATATCAGCCGCATCATCGATTGTCAGAAGTCCTAGCAAGTGCCGACATCCATGTGGTCACACTTCGTGCCGGGCTGGGTGCAGTCAGTGTTCCGTCCAAGACCTACAGCATCTTGGCGGCGGGACGCCCTGTGGTGGCGGCGATTGATCCAGATACAGAAGTGCCACGAATTTTGCACACAAGTGGCGGTGGACTCAGCAGCCCCCCAGATGATGTGACGGCTTTTATCGGCGCTCTAGGGCAATTGGTGGACGACCCACTGATGGCACAAGGCATGGGTAAGTCGGGTCGAGAGTGGGTGGAATCGCATGTCTCAGCCGAGGCTGTGGCAAAGATGTATCTCGAATTGCTCAGCATGGTGACGAATCGCCCTGTAACCTCTTTCCTTCGTGGCTAATGGATCATCTGCAAAACGTGTTGCGCGGCTAGCGCAAAAGGGCAAGGGCAAAAAAGTCCGGTTCCAGGGAGGAACGTTGTTTCCTGCTGTCATGACCGTCATCGTTGTACTTGGACTTGTCTTAATCGGGTATGCACGCGAGTCTGCTCCAAGCAAAAACACGCCTCCAACGGCCAACGATCATTGGCACGTTTCCTATGGTTTCTACAAGTGCGCAGATCCAACTAAAAGTACAGCCTCCACCCTCGCAAATGATGCGAAATTTCTTGACAATCTTGTTGGCAACAAAGAAGAGCCACTTGATCCAAACTTCATCAAGTACGGAATCCATAGTCACGATGATGGTGTGTTGCATTGGCATCCTTCGGCTTTAGCGTCCGGAAACCGCGCAAAACTTGGCGTCTTCTTCGATGTGTACGGAATTTCTGTTACCAAAGACAAAATTGCATTCCCCGATGATCAAAACGGTGGTGTCACGTATGACGTCAAAGTAGACAAGTGCAAGGACTCCAAGGGAAAGACCGTCGATGCTGTCGTCAAGGTTGTTGTTTGGGATCAGTATGACGATCCGTCACAAAAGAAACTCTTCATCACTGACTTTGACAACATTCGGATTAAAAAAGATGGACTGGCAATCACCATCGCCTATGTCGCTGCAGACGCTGACGTACCGATTCCTCCTACCGCTGCAAACTTGCCCGCACTTGGCGCAAAAGATCAAGGCGGAGTCACGACTACAACAATTGCTGGCGCTACGAGTACAACAGTCGCTGGCGCTACGACGACCACGAACGGATAATGCAAGCGGTTATCTTGGTCGGTGGTTTTGGTACCCGACTGAGGCCGTTGACGTACACAACGCCAAAGCCGTTGTTGCCAGTTGCAAACGTGCCATTGCTCGAGCACATCATTGCTGCACTTAGCACTGCTGGTGTCACCGAAGTTATTTTGGCACTCGGATTCAAGCCGGAGCCTTTTTTGGCCGCATTTCCAGATGGCATGTGTGCTGGTGTTTCGCTTCGTTACGCCGTCGAACCGCATCCCATGGACACCGCGGGCGCAGTCGGATTTGCCGCACGTTACGCCGCAATCAACGACACTTTCATTGTCGTGAACGGAGACATTCTTACGGATCTTGACGTTCGTGCACTCGTGGACTTTCATCGAGAGCAGCGCGCAGTTGCAACCCTGCATCTCACGCCCGTTGAAGATCCGTCTCAATTCGGCGTCGTCGAAACAAACGACAGCGGAATAGTGCAGCGTTTTCTAGAAAAGCCCCAAGCGCATGAGACCATAAGTCGAGCCGTCAATGCCGGAACATACGTCCTTGAGCCATCGGTTCTTGACCACATTCCCATCGATCAGTCGCTTTCAATCGAACGCGTGGTTTTTCCGGCCCTCGTTGCGACGGGTTCACTCTCTGCCATGTCTACGGATGATTACTGGATCGACACTGGTCGCCCAGAGACATATCTCAAAGCCAACCTGGACCTCATTGACGGATCTCGCTCACGCATCCTCGCTTCAATTGCTGCTCAAGCCCACATCGCAGGCACGGCCGTCGTCACACACTCAGTGGTGGGAGATGGTTGTCAGATCGGTGGGGGAGCAATCATTACTGACTCGGTACTCTTGCCTGGTGCGGTGGTTGACAGCGGCGCACGCGTCGAGGCAAGCATTGTGATGGGGCACATTGGCCAAGGAGCCACGGTGACAGATTGCGTTATCGGAATCGACGGACGAGTTGATCCACGCACGACACATGTTGGAGACAAGATTCCAGACCCTGCGACTCTGTGAGAATGGTGCCATGACACAATCTCGCATCATGGTGTGTGGCGGCGCTGGCTTTGTCGGCTCACATCTCGTTGATCGTCTCCTTGCACAAGGTGCCGAAATTGATGTCGTTGACAATCTTTCGTCAGGGTCACTGAGCAATTTGGCAGATGCCCGACAATCAGGCGGAAAACTCAAGTTCCAACATGTAGACGTCTTGGGTGATTCATTTGCTGAACTCGTGAGTTTGCGCCGACCTGATGTGATGTACTTGCTGAATACATTTGCGCCGTCAAACTCGCAAACAACTGGTGCAATGACTGCAATGGCAAGCGCAATTGCCGTGTTAGAGGCGGCGCGCATAGCAGGTGTCGCAAAAGTAATCACAACACTTCCAGCCAAACTTTTATACGGAGAAGTAGCAGTTCGTGACTTGCCAATCAAAGAAGGTCATATGTCTGAGTCGCGATCTGTTCCTGAGATCGTTGCTCGTGCAATTGCAGATATGCATAGCGTGTATCGAGATCTCTCTGCCGTTGAATATACGGTTCTTGCAACCGGTCACGCATATGGTCCACGACAGCGACCAAATGACGGAGTCGTGGCAGCATTTATTGATGCGCACATGAATGGTCGTGCTCCGGTGTTGCACGGAACCGGAAAACAGAGTCGTGATTTTATTTTTATTGATGACGTTGTCGACGCACTAGCGCGTGCCATCGATCGCGCTGGTGGCTTGGTAGTTAATGTTGGCACCGGAGAACAACTCACCATCCGAGATGTCTGGAAAGCAATTGCAGGTTCAACTGGTTTGACGCCCCGCAGCAGCGCAGCACGCCCAAGTGACATAGCGCGTCTTGCTGTTTCGCCAGTTCGAGCACGTATTCAGTTGGGTTGGTCACCATTTACATCATTTGAGGATGGTCTTGCCACCACGCGAGGAGCCTGGACTGCTGCGGAGTAAACCCGCACAGGCGAACTAACGAAACAAATCTTCTTGTGGTGGTCGCACGATTTCATCCATTGAAGAATCACGAAACCAATCAGGGTCTGCGCCCCGTATGACGGCCACCGGAACACCCGAGGACTTGCCCATTACGAGTTCTGCTGCACAAGCAAGTTCGTCTGCAATACAGACCTCCGTCACTTGCATCATGCGACCTAGTGCATCTTCCGTGCCGCGCAGGTCAACGACGGCAGCAATGCCAGCGACACCAATGGCAACATCGGTGAGGCCTTTGCGCCACGGACGCCCAAACGTGTCACTAATAATTACACCGACATTGATGCCTAATTTGGCACGAACAATATCTCGGATACGTCGTGCTGAACGATCGCTGTCAATTGGTAACAGCGCTGCGTACCCGCGTTCAACGTTGGACAAGTCAATGCCACTGTTGGCGCAGACAAAACCATGTTTGGTCTCTGTAATAATCAAATCTCCACGACGTCGAACAATGCGCGTGGCTTCTTGCTCGACAAGAACCTTGTGTGAGAGTGGATCATTCGGGTCGATTTGGACGAGACGACCTTCTGCCTTGGACACAATCTTTTGTGTAACTACCAAAACATCATTGTCGAGTAGTGGTCCATTTGGTTCGGCGCTGCATGCTTGAGAAATAATGTCGCCAAGTTGTTGCCCTGGCACGATTTCACCGATTCCGCTGACACCCCATGCGGTAATTTTCATTTCGGTTCCTTTCGGGTTGTGACTGATTCAATAGTGATACGAGCCAAATTATCGGCGATTGCCGTCTCTGACATCACAGTGTTCGTGACAATACAACGCATCCCAATGGCCTCTATTTCTGACACTCGATCTTGGTCGGCAGTATCTATGACCAATGTTGCACAGATGTCGCAGTACAGCCGTGCTACTCCAACGACAGAGGCTTCGTGGCCTAGTTCTACCAACATACGATCAGCAGGACCTTTGAG
>JAEMRC010000011.1:0-7650 GCA_016463545.1 Ilumatobacteraceae bacterium | reverse complement strand
GACATCGGAATAATTTTTACTTGCAGATCAAATGCACGCCTAATCTCGTCGGTGACTTGGGTCAGTGTGGCACCTTCTTGCAGGCGAGAGGTTCGATAAAAGTGAGTCGCTAGATCTGCATCCCCCAAGTTGAACCACGTGGGAGCAGCGGTCGAGCCAATCGGACGTACTGTTTCGAATCGGGCAAGAGATTGCATCGCGCGCCATGTCTCGTCGCGTAATCCCCATCCGCGTTCGGGATCGATGGCATTGGCAAGCGTGTATGTCACCGTGTCAATATCTGGAGAAATATTGAGACCGTGCAAAACTGTGTCGTCTGCTGTGTTGACGATTGCTGTTACTGACCGGGGATCAACAATTCGAACAAGACCAGACAAGAATCTGGCTGCGCCAACACCACCTGCAAGGACGCTAATCATGATGGCATCGTACTTGCCCATCAAACACCTCCCTCGGTGCTAGCGTTGGATGCTATGCCGAGAGCTTTTATTACCGGAATCACAGGTCAAGACGGACAGCATCTCGCGGAATTCTTGCACGGCAAGGGGTATCAAGTTTTTGGCATGATTAAGGGCCAAAACAATCCGCGTGCAATCCAGTTGGCAGAAGAGTTCCCCTATGTCGAACTCATTCCAGGAGATCTTGCTGACTTAACAAGCCTTGTGTCGGCTCTTGAATACGCTCAGCCAGATGAGGTATATAACCTCGGCGCAATTTCGTTTGTGGCGATCTCATTTAATCAAGCAGAACTGACCAGCAATATCACTGGCCTTGGTGTCTTGCGCATGCTCGAAGCCATCCGCATGGTGGGTGGAGTACAAAACAATCCGATCCGCTTTTATCAAGCATCATCGTCAGAGATGTTCGGACAGGTACGCCAGACGCCTCAAACCGAACTCACCCCGTTTCATCCGCGCTCGCCATACGGCTGTGCAAAGGTGTTTGGCCATAACATCACGGTCAACTACCGCGAGAGTTACGGAATTTACGCGTGCTCTGGGATCTTGTTTAATCACGAAGGTCCGCGTCGGGGACTTGAATTCGTGACTCGCAAAGTGAGCAATGCGGTGGCCCGAATCAAATTGGGAGTTCAGCAAGAAATCGTGATGGGCAATCTAGATGCCAAACGAGATTGGGGCTATGCCGGAGACTACGTGCGAGCAATGTGGATGATGCTGCAACAGGACTCACCAGATGATTATGTTATTTCTACAGGTGAGACACATTCCATTGAAGAGTTCTTGACACGTGCATTTGATGAGGCGGGCTTACCTGACTGGCATCAGTTTGTGCGCCAAGATCCACGATTTTTCCGTCCTGCCGAAGTTGATTTGCTGATTGGTGATTCGTCTAAAGCGCGCAAAAACCTTGGATGGACTCCCGAGGTTGATTTCCCGTCGCTTGTCACGATGATGGTGCAACATGATTTGGCAATCGAAACCGCCAAACTTCGTAAGTAGTTACCCCTCTAGCGGGTGATCAAGGGCGCTATCAATCATCCAGTTAATATCTGGTTGCACTCCTGTACGCACTCTTTGACGAAGTGCGTAGGCAAATAACAGCAATGACGCAACCGACGCACTCACCAGACCAAGTTCAACGCGCAAGTACAAGTCGTCACTCGAAAACGCCGTGACCAACAGGAACATGGCCATGCCGATCGCCCAACCCACCGTGACGAATGCATGTCCGTGAAGGGCGATAACGGCTTGTGCCGTTGCAAGTGCAACCATGTATATCGCACTTGCGAGTGCCAATAATGTCAGTGTGCGCCGATCGAGACCGCCGTCGTACACCTTGTCAAGAATGTATGGTCCAAGTGCGAATGACCCTACGGTGCCAATGACGCCAACGCCAACCACAACAATCAGTAGCTGTCGAAATGCTTTGACAAAGTCGCCGAGGTCGCCACGCGCTGCAAGTCGCGCAAGTCTTGGCAGCAAGGCTGCTTGAACAGCCTGAAACAAAAAGAGTGGCACGCGCGATAACAACACGCCATTGGCAAAAGCGGTGACTTGCTCTGCCTGATCTGCGTGAGCCAGCATGTCAATTCCGAGTGGCCCGGCATTAACGAGTGCAGCACCAAGAATTGAACCCCCGAGTAGCCAACCAAGATTTGGGGTGATTTCTGAGTAATCAGCTGGTGGCCCTTCTTGCGTTGCAAGATCTCCGCGCAACCACACAATCAACACACCAACTGAAGGGGAGAGTGCAACAACAAGCGCGTATGCGCCGATTGCTTTAACATCAAGCAACCACAGAGCGATGCAACCCAAAATGCGCACCAGGCCGTCTGCGCCCATGATGATTCCGTACGCAGTGAATCTTCCGGAACCCGAACAGATTCCGCGCGCCAAATGAACTGGGGCGTAACTAATAAAGCCCAGGATCAACGTGAACATGATGATGTTGTGTCCTTCAAACAGATCATCTGTGAGCCACGGACCAGCGATGAGAACCAAGACACTCACAATGGTGAGTAGTCCGAGCACCAACGGGATGACGCGCTTGACCACTGGTTTGCCGCCTTGGCCGAGTGCGCGACGATGAGCGAGTGCTCGACCGACTTCTTGTTCGACGGGCATAAAAAACCCCGGAGCCAAAGCAAAAGTCGCAAACCATAAAGCCACGATTGGCTTGAAGTCTTCTTTGCCGAGCGCTTGCTGACCTACTTTAAAAAATGCATAACTTGCGACGCCAGAAATAAGCAATCCGATTCCGACAGGAAAGGTTCCTTCTGGCAAAGGCGTTCGAGAATTTTGTTCGCTCTTCTGTTCGAACTGTTGCTCGTCTGACACCTTGGTGAGGTTAGTGGAGGCTGAGTGTTATTGGGCGGTGTTGGAGTTCGCCTTGCGCGCAGTTGCCATTTCTTGGCGCATTACTTGAATCTTTTGAAATGCAAGAACACCAAACCCGACCGCTGTGTAGACGACTTCTGTGGCTTGTTTTGCCAGATCTGAGTCCCGAATGGCCTGCAGATCGATGGCGTCACAGGACATTTTGGAGAGATTCATTTTTTGAAGTTGAGAAAATAATGAACATTTCATCCATGAAAGTCTATATTTTAGTGCTAATTTTAGCAAGTGGTGCTGCAACCTTTAGAAACCTGTATTTCCATGTATTTGAGCACTCACCACTAGCCTGAGATAGGCGTGACTGAGTTTTTCGATACCCCTAGCGAACTCATCGCTCCCCAAGAGCCAGTCGGGGTGCCGCCTGTCGTGGCAGTGGTTGTGGTCCATGAGTTGGGAGACTGGACAGCGGACTCTTTGGCTGCTTTGGCCACTCAGGACTATCCGAACCTTCAGATTTTGGTTCTTTCGACCAGCCAGCAGACAGATGAAGCCGCGACTGCAATTGTTGATGTCTGCGCCAACAATGCTCCCGCGAGCGTGCTGCGCTTCATGGATTCCAACCCCGGCTTTGGTGCGGCATGCAACAACGTGTTGGTGATGGTGGATGGAGAAAGCGGCTTCTACCTGTTTATTCATGATGATGCAGTTCTTGCCGCAGACGGAGTTTCGCGTCTTATCGAAGAGCTGTATCGATCGAATGCCGGAATCGTTGGACCAAAAATTGTGTCACGGGACGATGTTCGCCAACTTCAAAGTGTTGGCATTGCCGTGGACCGCTTTGGGGAGCGTGATTCAGTGGTGAGCGCAGACGAAATTGACCAAGAACAGCACGACGCCGTTCGAGACACATTTATGTTGCCATCAACTTGCATGTTAATTCGCGCCGATCTTTTCCGCTCTCTTGGCGGATTTGAACCATCCCTTAGCCATGAAAGTGCAGACCTTGACTTGTGTTGGCGTGCCCACACAATTGGGGCGCGAGTTGTTGTGGTGCCAGCAGCCGTTGCAAAACATATCCAACGCAGTAAGAGCAACAATCATTCACCCCAACAAGTACGAGATCTGGTTGTGCGCGCTGAAAAAGAGCGAATTCATACGACGATTGCGGTGACTCAAGGAATCTATTTACCTCTCGTGCTGTTGCAGTTGTTGGCGCTCTCTATTGCTCAGCTTGTCATCGGAGTCTTCGCCGGAAGTCCAGCACGCGCATGGGGCTCTCTTTACTCAGTTGTCACGAGTCCACTTCATATTCAAGCACTCAGGGTTCGAAGACAAAAGGTACGTCATTCTCGCATTGTCGATGATGGAGAAATTCGGGCATTGCAAAGTCGCGGAAGTGCCCGTTTTTCTGCCTATCTGCGCAAGCAGGCTCGCGCTACCGGAAAAGTCGAGGCAGACAACAGTGCTTCAATCGGAGATGTTGCAGTTCGCCAACGCGGAACCGTTGCGTTCTGGCTCACGCTGTTTGCTTTGACCCTCATCGGATCGCGTTCGTTGCTCATTGATGGAGTCACACGTGTTGGTCAGTTCGTGCCGTTTGTAGGCAATGGACGAGAGATGGCAAGTCTGTACTCATCGGGTTGGTGGCCAAGTGCATTTGGTAAAGCAGTGAGTGCTCCCACCGGAATCTCACTGAGTGCGTTTGCTACAGCCATATCATTTGGCCGGGTCGGGCTGCTGCAGACATTGGTCATTGTGGCGTTGCCATTTATCGGATATATCGGTGCGTGGCAGTTTGCATCGGTATACGCAACGCGGCGAGCACGCATTATCACCGCATTGATGTATGCAGCAGTTCCTCTTCCGTATGCATGCATCTCGATCGGGCGGTGGGGTGGACTTCTTGTGTATGCCGCATTTCCGTGGCTCGCTCACATCGCTCGTCTGCTGGTGGCACATCGACCAGTGGTTGCTTCATCTCGTGAAGACGCTTTGGATTACTTTGTCGAGCGCAATCAACGCGTCTTTACGCGACGGGTCGCAACATTGACGTTGATTCTCGCAGTTGTGACGGCATTCGAAGTAGGAGTGCTGATTGTTCTAGCAGAACTTGTTGTTGTGTGGTTTTTGGTGACGTGGCTACATGGAGCACGACTGCGCGATGCGTTGATGTGGCCGCTGATGTTTGCGATAGCAGGGCTCGGCACTCTCGTATTACATGCTCCCTGGCTGGAGTGGTTTACGACATCGGGATGGTGGTCGAGAGTATCGGGTGCACCCATTGAAGGCGGACGAAACATTGGTCTACTCAGGCTCGCCTCTTTTGATATCGCGACAGTCCCAATCGCTAGAGTCGCAGCTTTGCTTTTTGTACCTGCTATCGCTGCGTTATTTATTGTGCGAGGTAGTCGTGCTCCGTGGGCGTTACGTGGTTCTTTACTTGCGGTCGCTGCGTTGCTTGTTGCGCTGCTAGACGATCGTGCAATCTTGCCGATTCATCTTGGAGAACCAGCAATCATGTTGGTTCCCGTGGCGTTTGGACTGAGCGTCGCAGCGGGATCGTTGGGAGCATCAATGGCTGTTGATGTTCGACACGCGCGATTCGGTTGGCGACAGCCACTGAGTGCATTGGCGAGCATTGCTTTTTTGATCGGAATGTTGCCAGGCGTATTGAGTTCTATTGACGGTCGATGGAATCAAACCTCGACGTCGATTATGGACTTATTAGAGCAACTGCCATCTGAGTCTGATGCGGGTTCGTATCGCACTGTTTTTCTTGGTGACGCACGCACACTTCCGGGTGCACCAATCAACGTTGGATGGGGAGTGGCATATTCAGTAATTACTGGAGCGCGAGTGTCGACCGTTGATCTTTGGGAACCACCGAGATCGCGAGCAACCGATGAGTTGGCCCAAGCAGTACGCGGCATTATTAGGGGAAGCACTGCACGCGCTGGTCGACTCGTTGCACCTCTTGCAGTGCGTTTCATTGTTGTTCCTATCATCGATGAGGCTGCGTCTACGCGCAACAGACCGTTGCCAGTACCGCGAGGCTTGGTGACGGCACTTGGTGACCAGTTGGATCTGCGCAGAAGGTATTCATCACCTGATCTCGTGATCTTTGAAAACGCAGCATGGGTTCCTGTTCGTTCGACTTTGTCAACACTTGGGGCAGAGGCCAGCAAGTTGGCCGGAGCGGCATCAACGATCGTGGCAGATCTAGCGGGAGCAGCACCAGTTCTTTCTTCGTCGCGTCCAGATTTTGGAGCCACGGCGCCAATTGAAGCGGGCACGCTACACCTGGCTGTCCCGTACTCGCCCGGCTGGAAACTTCAAATGGGCTCAACATCAATCTCTTCGCGCACAGCCTTTGGAGTCACGACAGCTTTTGATGTGCCAACCGCTGGAACAGCCACTCTGACGTACTCATCTTCGGCTGTGCGATTACTTGCCATCTTGGCCGAGATGGGTATTTGGGCAGCAACAGTGTTCCTCGCCCTCGCCCGTGCGCGCAAGAAAGAAATAATTACTACTTCATCGTGGCAGATGCAGATTGATTCGCCTGTGCTCTCATTTGAGGAGATGACGAAATGAATCTGAGTGCGGCACCGCGTGCACACATGTTGCGCAGAATCCTTGGGACATGCCTTGTACTGGCGTCGATTGGCTCGTTGATTTATGTCGAATCACGGCGACCTGTCGTGCCGGAGGGAGCATCGGTTGCGTATTCGGAACTCGATGCGTTTGCTCAAGTCCCAATGCGAGCACGAATAAGTACATCGTGGTTTTGTCCAGGTGTTGCAGCAGGTGATGGGGTAGATAGTGGTCGCGTGGTGATTGCTAATCCCACTGATGTCGATATCACTGCAGCAGTCACATTGTTAAGTGATGGCAATCCAGAACAGCAGGTCGTGATCGTGCCAGCACGGTCTCGAAATAGCGTCGATCTTTTGCGTGGTCGCACCAAAGGTGTCGTGGTGCCGATTGTCGAAGTCATCGGATCACACGGAATCGTCGAACAACAACTCGAGTTTGCAGCAGGTGACACCACGTCTTTGTGTGTGACGGCCACATCATCATCATGGTTTTTTGCGGACGGTTTCACACTAGAGGGATCACGAGAAAGACTGATCTTGGCAAACCCGTTTCCGGAAAGTGCTGTTGTAAACATGTCGTTTTCCACCGCCGATGGTCAGCGTCGTCCGACGGCACTGCAAGGATTCATCATGCCAGCACGCTCAGTGAAAAGTTTTGACATGAGCAAAGAGGGTGCGAACGAAGAACAACTTCTTGCGATTGAGGTGCGTGCGACAACTGGCAAAATAATTGCTTCACGAGCTCAGCACTACTTGGGCGGGGGACGACTCGGATACAGCACGACATTGGGTACTCCACTTGCCAGAAACAAATGGTGGTTCGCAGGCGGTCAAACTGCAGCCAATACAATTGAAAAACTTGTGCTCTACAATCCAGCAGAGCAAGAAATCACGGTCGATGCAGTTTTTTTGCATCAAGAATTAAATGCGACGGTTGATTCTGCAGGATCTGTTCCGCCGATTGGTGCAGCCTCTATTGTCGTGCCCGCTGGCGAGGTGGTGTCGCTCAATACAGAGTTAGCGGCTTCGTTGCCTAAAGGCGCGCACGGGATAGTTCTCTCAACAGCCAACGGTGTTGGCTTTGTAGCCGAGCATGCCATTAGTAAGCGAACAAAGACGAGTGCGTTCACGGCTCTCACCCAGGGAACGCCCGATGGTCTGACGTCTCGGGTGTGGTGGATTCCAACTGGAGTGACTCCAGATTCGCGTGACGCACTATCTATTCTGAACACAACTAGTGAGGCAGCCAGTTTTAGCAT
>JAEMRC010000010.1 GCA_016463545.1 Ilumatobacteraceae bacterium | reverse complement strand
CCTTCAAGTTGGTTCAGTGAATCGATGTGACGCGTTACCGCACCGTTCTCAATGGCGACAAGTTGGGAAGCAATTGATGCGAAGGTTCCTTTGAGATTGCCGCTGAACTCGGCATAGGTTGCGTCGTTGCGCTTGTTGATTGCCGCGCGACCCAGTAAGCCACCCAATGACTGGGCATATGCAACGTGATGCGAATGGATGAGCAAAATAACGGGGCTTTCTTCGTCAGAAAGATTTCCGGCTGCAACGATGTCGGCATAGAGGTCTCTGATTGCAAGTTCGACACCAAGCGCGATGTTGAGAGTTTCTTTGTCTTGTGCAGTTGGTTGCAATGGTGGTGCTGTTGCTCCGGCGGAGACGGTCTTTGACTGCATCATTGGTGCATCCTCGATCATCATTGGCATGGAATCCGTGGTTGTCATTTCGGCGACTTCGGGAACTGTGGTATCAGTGCTTGCGCCAGCGGCTCGCACGCGCGAGGAGGCAAGTGTCGGAACGGCTGCTGCTGCGCCGCCAAGAAGAGTAGTGAACATGCGACGACGCGAGGACGTCCTTGGTTGTACTGCTGCTGTGTGTTCTGGGGTATCCACTTGAGATCCTTTATTGTTAGTTGTGTTGCGTGAGCGATGCCCGTACAACACTAGAAGTCCAGCGCCGAGAGGTCAGGTATCCACGAGCGAGCCCGTGAGATTGCCTCTCCCCATTGTTGTCGTGACACACCTGGATTTCCCAATGGAACAACAATTGATGCTGGCTGAGTGGCGCCGCAGGGCTCTTCGAGCGAGTTCCAGACTCCGGCAGCGACTCCGGCAAGAAAGCCTGCCCCCATTGTGGTTGCTTCTGTGACGAGAGACACGCGAACTGTGCGACCAGAGGCATCGGCGAGGGCCTGCACAAATGTGGCGTTGCGACTCATTCCGCCGTCAATACGTAGTTCAGTGATCTCAAGACCAGTGTCGACTTGGGCAGCGTCAACAAGGTCGACGCCGCGGTGGGCGACACCTTCTAAAACTGCTCGCACAATGTGGGCGCGAGTGGTGCCACGGGTGATTCCAAGCAGTGTTCCGCGTGCGCCATAGTCCCAGTGGGGAGTTCCGAGCCCGAGTAGTGCCGGAACGTAGACAACTCCCTCGGTTGTTGCACACGTCGCAGCAACTTCGTCGGTTTGGGCTGCGCTAGAGACAAGTTGCATGTCATCGCGCAACCACTCGATGTTTGTGCCGGCAGACAACATGATTGCTTCCGCTCCGTAAAAAATTTCTGTACTGGTGCTAAATGCAACGATCGGAAAAGTTCCGCCAGTTGAACGTTGAGCGCGCGCTGGAGGCTGTGAACCAATAAAGACATCCAACATGCCACCAGTGCCAAATGTGATCTTTGTTTTGCCTGGCGAGATGCAACCTTGGCCCACGAGCGATGCTTGTTGATCTCCCACCATTGACATGATGGGTGGCGCGCCATCGAGTGCTGTTGCATGCCCAATGAATCCGCTTGAGGGCACAATTGTGGCGAATTGGTGAGCGTGCAATCCGAGAATTGACATCACGTCGGTGTTCCATGTTTGTCCGTCGGAGTGGCTGAGTCCAGTGACGGCAGCGTTGCTGACATCGGTGGCGTGCACTGCGCCTTGAGTAAGCACTGACACCACCCATGAATCAACTGTTCCGATACAGATGTCTTCACTGGCTCGTTCTGCTTCGTCAGTGACATAGTTGTTCAGCATCCATGCTGCTTTTGTGGCGGTTTGATTTGGTTGTAGTGCGATAGAGTGATTTGTCTTAGCCATGATGCAATCAAAAATTGTGCGAAGGTCTTGCCAACCAATGGCTGGACCTAGAGGCTCACCCGTTGATCGTCGCCATGCAATAGTGCTGGCACGTTGATTTGTAACGCCGACCGCATGAATCTTCGACACGGAATCCATTGCGGTACCCGCGACTCGCAGGACGGCTTGCTTCATGGCCGTGGCATCAAACTCAACCATTCCGGGCGCTGGTGTCGAGGGTGCGAACTCTTCGTAACAGACGAGTCCAAGAGTGGAGTCGTCGTTGACTATCGCTGCTCGCAAACCGCTCGTGCCAACATCAATGACAAGTACTGACATAAACCCTCTTTATTTTTAGCGCAGTGTCACTGCGATTTGGGCGATTGACGGGCGACAAATATGCCAAGGAGTGAGCCCACAACGCTTGCCACTAGTGAAACAGATAACGATGTCAGTATACGACCGATGCGAATGTCACTGCGCAAGAGAAGTTTTACAAAGACGAGCACAGCCTGCACTACCAAAAATGAGCCTGTCGACGCTATGACTCCGTGCAGCAGGGGAGTCAGGCGAGTTTGCTGTTGAGCTGCAACGCCAGCGCCGATGATGAATCCTGCAACTGCCATCAAAGTCAGGAGTGGCGTCCAAGCACTGGAGTTTTTTTGGGTGTCAAGGACAAATCGCGCAATCAATGTCGGCGGAATAGAAAACATCAAAGTGACAGATGCACCAGCCTTGAGCGCTTGATGGTCTAATCGAGTTGATGTGGTCATTTGAATCCGAGTTTGCCTGGGTTCAGTATGTTGTGTGGGTCGAGAGTTGTTTTAAGCGCCTGCAAAACAACGAATGCTGATCCGAGTGCATCTTTCATAAATCTCGCACGATTAAGTCCGACCCCGTGGTGATGAGAAAGATTGGCTCCGGCATTGAGTGCGGCATGTTGGCCCGCATCCCACAATGCTTGGTACGTCGAATCAAATTCATCTTCTGGTGGAGTTGCAGCAAAAGTGAAATACAAGCAGGCGCCATCGAGGTAACTATGCGATAAGTGGCACGTCGCACTGCGCGCATGAGGCACTGCCAGAATCGCTTCTTCAACGTCGTGGACAACTGCGTCTACTGCGCTCCAGGACACAGCAACTTCAAGAGTGTCGACAACAAATCCTTTGCGTGTGAGCGCCTGTAGGGCAGACGTGTCATTGCGATGATGCATCCAAGATTCAACGAGAGCAGCATCTGCTGGACTTGCATTGTTGGCAATAGCGGCATCATGAACAATGGACATGGTTGTTTCTACAAGAGATTGATTGGCTTCATCAAGAACAAGCAATGTGGCGGTTGTGCCGTCGCCACCGTGAGAGCGTTTGCTTTCAGAACCGTCATACAGACGCAATACAGCAGGTGTTGCACCGTCGCGGATAAGAGTTCTGACTGCCTGTATGCCATCTGCAAAGGTGGCAAATGTATACGCGGCACGTTGTTGATAATGAGGCATGGGGTGCGCACGCAACCAAACTTTGGTAATGATTCCGAGAGTTCCTTCACTACCAAGAAATATTTGGGTGAGATCTGGACCAACTGCACCAGCAGGGGCACCGCCAGTGCGAATAATTGTCCCATCTGCGAGCACGACTTCAAGCGCTGCAACCATGTCTTCAATTTTTCCGTAGCGCGTTGAGTATTGTCCTGCTCCACGGCAAGCAACCCATCCGCCGACTGTAGAAATATCAAAGGATTGCGGAAAATGCCCAACTGTTAGTTCGTATTGCTTCTGCAGGACTGCTTCCATATCTGGTCCAAATGTGCCAGCCCAAACTTCGACGAGACCCGATACTGAGTCGACCGACTCGATTCCTTGCAAAGAAGTCATGTCAAGAGCGACGCCACCACGCAACGGCACTGCAGCACCAGTGACGGCACTGCGACCACCAGCGGCCGTTATTGGAATGCGGTGTTCGTTACAAAAAATTGCAAGTTCAGATACTTGCTCCGTCGAAGTTGGTCGACAGACCACGCCTGCACGCTGAGGTGTTTCATTGCGAAGAGCCCAGTTCATGGCGCGCGGCCACCAGTCGCGACCGCTTTGGGCCAGATTGTCGGCGCTTGTGTCACAAGGGCAAATATTTTGCAGTGCACTTAGCATTGACGAGGTGATGACGAATGCGTCTTCAAAATGCGAGGTAGCCGTAGTTGCTGATTCGGAAAACTCGATGGGCTCTGTCGCAGAAGAAGTAAATATATGTCGCGTCATAACAACTATCTTATTGCGTTGAGTTGATGAATTCTTCCTCGGTCACGCGAGCGGCGGCATCTTCGCGAGCACAGTCATCAATGAATGCGCGTGTTTCATTGGCAACTCGCGTTTCATCCCAATTCAGTAGTGGTGCAATCAGGGCAGCGACCTCGCCAGCCTGCGCGATGGTTGCGCGCCGATCAAATAGTCGACTGCGCGTGCGCCGCGATAAGACATCGTCAAGAGTGGTGGCCATTTCGTGGGTGACAGCAAAGATCGCCTCCGCTTTGACATAGGGCAGACCCTCAATCAGGACTGTTGCGAGGTGAGGGTCAGATTCAATCAATGCGTAGATCTGGTTGGCATCTGTTCCGTATCTTGACTCAATGTGACGCACAAGGTCGCTCGCATTTTTGGTGGGCGAGAAGCGTGCAGAACCACGCAACGAGAGTCGTTGAGTTGAACAACGATGGCGAGAGCCCAACAGTTGCATCACAGCGTCAACTGCATCTTGGGACATTTCTCGATATGTGGTGAGTTTGCCGCCCGTCACCGTGACAACTCCGTTCGGTGATGTGGTCACGCGATGGCGTCGACTCAAGTCCGCAGTGCGACCTTTTACTGCTTCGCCATCTGATGTTTGCACGAGGGGTCGTAGTCCACTCCACACAGCAGTGACATCGCTCTCGGTGACTCCAGTGTTAACGGCAGCGTTGAGTGCCCGCAGGACATAGTCAATGTCATCTTTGGTGCATTGCGGATCATTGACCGGGCCCTTGAAGTCGGTATCTGTTGTGCCGATGTATGTGTACTTGTAGGTGCCATCACCATTGGACACCCACGGAATAACAAACAGGCTGCGCTTGTCTCCGGGCACTGGGATAACAACGGCAATGTCGTTGCGAACTTTGTCCCATGGCACGGTGAGGTGTACACCTTTTGCTGGACGAATGGTATGAGGATGAGTGCCTTCGTCGAGTTCGCGAACGTCGTCAGCCCAGACTCCCGATGCGTTGACCACTGTACGCGCGCGAGCAACAATCTTGTCTCCGGTGTATTTATCAACGAGCGTTATTAATTTTGTACCGTCGACATCAGTATCAATTGCTACGACCGTGCAGGCATTAGCAAGAACGGCACCATGTTGGGCGGCGGTGCGCAAAACGGCAATACATAATCTCGCATCGTCTGCCTCGGCGTCGTAATACAAATACGCCGACGAGAATCGTTCGCGCGACATTGTGGGGATATGAGCAAAGGCTTCATCTGCGTTGAGCCGCTTATGCAACTTGCCAATGCGCCAGCCACCGGTGAGGTCATACATCCACATCGCCGAACCAAGAGCGCGCGCAATTTTTTTGGAGACAACACTGTCCTTGCTGAGGATGGGGATCATAAATGGCAAAACATGCACAAGATGTGAGGCATTGCGACGTAAACGCTTGCGCTCTCGGAGGGCTTCATAGACGAGACGAATATCGCCTTGTTGCAGATAGCGCAATCCACCGTGAATCAGTTTGGAAGATTTAGAGGATGTGCCTGAGGCAAAATCATCTCGTTCGACAAGTGCAGTGGAGAGGCCACGTGTCACTGCGTCGAGGACGACGCCAGAGCCCGTGATGCCCCCGCCGATGACGAGCACATCAAAGGTGTCGCTGGCGAGGCGTAGCAGCCCAGTCGCACGATCTAAACGTGCGTCTGAAGCCAAAGAAGATGAAGTAGACGAAGAAGCCATGCCCTGTGATACTACGAGTCATTAGTGGGGAGTTGACATTGTGCCTATCGGCGGAGCGTGACGCAATTCGCATCAATTGCTAATTAGCAGGGTTTGCAAAGTAGGGGATGCGGTGGCAATCTCTGAGGCGTGCGTTCGCCAGCAGAGTTAACCCAAGCTTTTCGCCAGACTGGCCTCAAAGTGACGCCACAGCGTCAACTGCTATTTGGCTTGTTGCATGGCAACACCAGCCACCCAAGTGCCGACGTCTTATTTGCTCTTGCATCAGAAGCGATGCCCGGAATCTCGCTGCGCACGGTGTATCAGACACTTAACGATCTAGCCGCGATGGGCGAACTGCAGTCAATTGATTTTGGCACTGGTTCTGCTCGCTTTGACCCAAACGTCACAGATCATCAGCACGCGGTCTGTAATGAATGTGATGCAGTGCATGACGTCCGTGTCTCACGCGCGCCAAAAATGTCAGGTCTTGAAGGTTTTGATATACACGATGCTCACATTGTGTATCGCGGAATCTGCGCAGACTGCGCGTCTTAAAAGTTCTCTACCAATACACACAACAAGAAAGGAAACGTCATGACTGCTCTCAAAGGCACCAAGACACACGAAAACCTCAAGGAGGCATTTGCGGGCGAGAGCCAAGCAAATCGTCGATACTTGTGGTTCGCACAAAAAGCCGACATCGAGGGTTACCCCGATGCAGCAGCACTGTTCCGCTCTGTCGCCGAAGGCGAAACCGGACACGCCCATGGTCACTTGGATTATCTTGCCGAGGTTGGAGATCCAGCTAGTGGCGAGCCAATTGGCGAAACAGAAGCCAACTTCAAGGCATCAGTTGCTGGCGAGACCTATGAGTACACGCAGATGTACCCAGGTTTTTCTAAGACTGCTCGCGAAGAAGGCTTTGCTGAAATCGCAGATTGGTTTGAGACATTGGCCCGTGCAGAAAAAAGCCATGCTGGCCGTTTTGCTCAGGGACTCGCTGCCCTCTAAATCATTGGCGTGTCACAACGCCACAGAAATACTTATGGAAACGGGTGGTTGCTGTGCAGCAGCAGCCACCCAGCTCCATGTATATCTATATAATTAATCCCAGAAAGCAACCCCGTGACGATTATCTATGACCCAAAGCATCCGAAATATTTGGATGAGGCAGATACTCGAGAAGAACTGACACGGGCGTACGACATTTGCCACGGCTGTCGTTTGTGTTTTAAGTATTGCTCTTCGTTCCCGACACTCTTTAGCTATGTCGATGCACACGAAGATCAAGACTCTGGTCGACTCACGCCAGAGCAACAAGATCAAGTTGTTGACGAATGTTTTCAGTGCAAGTTGTGTTACGTCAATTGTCCTTATATCCCGGGTTTGCACGAATGGGCCTTAGATTTTCCGCGGCTGATGTTGCGTACAGACTCAATGCGCCGCGCCAACGGTCAAGTGTCTTTGCGGAAAAAATTGACGACTGAGTTCATGGGCCACACCGATGCCTTGGGCAAGGCGGCTACATCGAGCGGACCAATCGCCAATCTGGTCATGGGCGCAGAGCCAGGCTCATTTGTGCGAAAAGTTATTGAGAAGACCTCTGGTGTCTCGTCGGTTCGTCTTTTGCCGCCATTCGCTCGGATGCGTTTTTCAACGTGGTTTAAAAAGAGAGTCGCTCCCGTATTGTCAAAAAAGCAAGGGTCAGTCGCAATCTTTCCTACCTGCTTGGTGGAATATCAGCAGCCGGGCGTTGGGCAAGACTTGGTCAAGGTCTACGAGCGCAACGGCGTGGAATGCTCTTTAGTAGAAGGTGCCGGGTGTTGCGGTGCACCGTTTTTGCATAGCGGAGACATGGATGGGTTTACAAAGGTCGCGGCAAAACAGGTAAAAGTTCTTGCCGATGCAGTGCGCCAAGGGAAAGACATTGTGGTTCCACAGCCGACATGCGGATACATCTTGAAAAAAGATTACATCGATTATGTCGGTGGTCCCGACGCTGAATTAGTGGCTGCACATACATTCGATTCTTCTGAGTATTTGATCAATCTGCATAAAGCAGAGGGCACCGAACTTGACACAACCTTTGAAGGCGACATCCCAGCCACGTTGAGTTATCACATTCCGTGTCACTTGCGGGCTCAAAACATTGGCTTGCGTAGTCGTGACTTAATGAAATTAACTGGCACCAAGATCACATTGATTGATCAGTGTTCAGGCATTGACGGAATGTGGGGGCTACGCGCCGAGAACGCGGAGTTTTCTCTGCCAATCGCCAAGAAATTAGCTGACAAAATCACCGCTGCCGCGAGTGATGTCGTTGCCGGAGACTGTCATCTAGCGAACACTGCCATTACCGAACAAACGGGGCAAAAGCCATTGCACCCGCTGCAGATGATCGCGCGCGCATACGGAATACCAGAAGAACCAAGGAGATAGCAATGAGTCGCAAACTATTATTAGATGACATTCAAGATCTGCGTGCATATGAGCGCGAACGAGAGTCTTTTCGTGCGAACATGATTGCCGTCAAAGAGCGCAGACGAGTAGCGATCGGCACATTGGTGACTGTGATGTTTGAGAATCGCGACACAATGCGTCTGCAGATTCAAGAAATGTTACGAGCTGAAAAAGTCATGAGTGATGATGGCGTGCTTGAAGAGCTCAATGCGTACAACCCGATGGTTCCAGAGCTTGGTCAATTGTGTGTCACGTTGTTTATTGAACTGACATCTGACGAAGCCGTTCGCGAGTGGTTGCCTAAACTTGCCGGTATCGAAAAAAGCGTGCAGATTCGATTGTCTGATGGCACGATCATCCGCGGAACACTTGATGCCCAGCATGAGGCTGGTTTAACAAGACCTGAGATCACCGCTGCGGTGCACTATTTAACTTTTGACTTTGACCCCGCTCAGGTGGACGTATTCGCGCGCGGCGATGTCAGAATTGAGATTGCTCTGAGTCAGTATCTAGAAGCAACCCACTTGTCTCCTGACGTGGTGGCAGAACTGCTCTTGGATTTGCGCTAATACTTTTCCCAAGAGCCTTATTGGTAGTAACCCGGGGATGTCCAGGGCAGGGACTTGCCAAGTGTGACATGTGGCACCTAGAGTCGGTGTAGCGGGTATCTAGTACCCCAACATCAATCGGGGGAACGATGTCGCAATCTGAAATGGCATGGAGAGCACGGGGGGCATGCAATGGTCTTGATGCTTCGATTTTTTATCCAAACGACGACGACGATCCTCTTGAGGCCAACGCTGACGAAGCACGAGCCGTCTGCGCGGGATGTTACGTGAGAGTGGCCTGTCTCGAGCATGCTTTGGCTAGCCACGAACGTGACGGGGTGTGGGGTGGCGCAACAGAGCGCGAACGTCGCAAAATTATTCGTCAAAGGCGACGCTCGGCGTAGATACTTAATGCATGACAACTAGCTCCGAGTTCCTCGGATGGCCCACAGTGCTTTCTCTGCTACTTGGCGGACAGGACCTGTCGGCAGATGTTGCGGCTTCGGCAGTATCTGAAATTCTTCGCGGAGACGCGACAAGTTCGCAGATCACAGCGTTCATCGTTGCTTTGCGCGCCAAGGGTGAAACAGAGGAAGAACTCGCAGGAATGTTAAGCGCGGTGCGCGTTGCAGGTGTGGCCGTGACACTGCCTGAGAACATTGCTAGCCGAGCGATTGACATTGTCGGAACTGGTGGAGATAAAAGCAACTCGGTAAATGTGTCAACGATGGCCGCTTTTGTTGTTGCGGGAGCTGGCGTGCCGGTGTGTAAGCACGGAAACCGCGCGTCGAGTTCGAAATGTGGATCAGCCGATGTTCTTGAAGCCCTCGGAGTTGCAATCGATCTAGACGCAGCAGATGTTGCATCGTGTCTATCGACGACCGGGATGGGCTTTTGTTTAGCAACACGTTTTCATCCGTCTTTTCGTCACGCTGGTCCGTCACGCCGAGAGATTGGGGTTCCGACTGCGTTCAATCTCTTGGGGCCAATGGCTAATCCTGCGCCGATTGCCAACATGTTGGTTGGAGTCGCGCAACCATCAATGATGCACAAGATGGCGCATGTTCTTGCATCGCGTGGTGTCACGAGTGCCTGGGTTGTGCACGGACACGGTGGCCTTGATGAACTTGCGCTGAGTGGTGCAAATACAGTGGTGCAATTGCGCAATGGTGATGTCTCTGAATTCATGGTCGACGCCGCTGATGTGGGTTTCGCGCGGGCGAACCAAGCCGATATCGAAGGCGGTGACGCTAAAGTAAATGCACTCGCTGTCACCGCAGTCTTGAGCTCTCAAGCAGGACCAGTGCGCGACATCGTGGTGCTCAACGCAGCCGCTGCGCTCGTGATTGCAGGTGCCTGTGTAGACCTCGAAACTGGGAAGTCCTTGGCTCAGCAGTCCATTGATAGCGGGGCAGCAGCAGGCGTCTTGGAATCATTGGTGCGACACAGCCAGGAATTGGCCGCGAACGCTACCTCGAAAGGCGCATAAGTCGCTCGCGTCGTCAAACCTGTCACACCCCTTTGTCACCGTGGCTCTATGAGCAACGCAGCCCCCCTGTCCCATCAAACCATCGTCAGTATTTCTGGTCCACCCCGACCTCTTGATCCAGGAGTTCTTGTCATTAGTTGTGACACCTGCGTGATGGCCGCCACTGAGGCGTGTTCGGACTGCATGATGAATGTTTTGTGCGATACGGAGCATTCTGGAGCGGTCGTTCTTGATATCGCTGAATTCCGCGCCGTGCGTTTGCTGGCAAAAGCCGGTTTAGTGCCTACGCTTCGTCATCATGCCACCGGTTCCGATCACGACACAGTCTTCCTCGCCACCCAAGGTGAGGCGACGTCGGCATAACGAGCCATTACGAGGCGGCCCAGAGTATTGGCAAGAGCTGCAGCATCTTGCGCTATCAACTGGTCTGCAAGCTGTCGGAGTCGCACCTGTTAGTGAGATGTTGCACACGCGGGAGCAGTTGCGCCATCGAATAGAGCAAAAACTTGTGAACGGGATGCAGTTCACGTTTCGCAATCCTGAGCGCAGCACAACACCCAGCAACATTGTTCATGGTGCTCAGTCGATGATTGTTGCCGCATTGTCGTACGCGGCCCTCGACGCAGTTGACACACTTGACGCAGTCGACTATCCGGCTCAGGTTGCGCGATACGCCTGGGCTGATTATCAACAAGTTCTTAAAGACAAATTGACAGTCATCAGTAATCAGTTGCGACATGATGGTCATGCAGCAGTTGTGCTTGCTGACGACAATGCGCTTGTCGACAGAGAAGCCGCTAAGCGTGCAGGTCTTGGTTGGTATGGCAAGAACGCCAATATTTTAGTTGAAGGCTCGGGAAGTTTTTTTGTACTCGGAAGTGTCATCACCACCGCGAATCTGCCGTTTGCAACAGAATCAACTGCAAGTTGCGGAGCTTGTGTTCGTTGTCTTCCTGCGTGTCCTACAGGGGCGATTGTCGAGCCGGGAGTGGTAGACGCGAATAAATGTTTGTCATGGCTGTTGCAAAAGCCCGGAGTGTTTGATCGTCAGTACCGCGTTGCGCTCAAAGATCGAATTTATGGTTGCGATGACTGCCAAACAGTGTGTCCACCAACGCTACGAAAATCAGTACCTGTCAAAATCACTGGCACTCCACTTCGTCATATCGACGCACTCTGGATTCTGGACGCTAGCGATGAAGAACTTATGAAACGCTGCGACCCGTGGTACGTGCATCAACGCAATCCACTGTGGCTGAGGCGCAACGCGCTCGTGATTTTGGGAAACATTGCTCGCCCTAGTGACGAGCGAGTGGTGAGTGCGCTGCGCGCCAATATTGGTGCCCAAGACTCAATCTTGCGGGCGCATGCTATTTGGGCAGCGGCCAGACTTGGGCTGACAAGTCTCTTTGCTCATCTTGAAAACACAGTCCAAGATGAAATGGTGCGCGACGAACTTGAAAATCTGCCAACCTTACGGGGCGACCTATGAAGCATTTATTGGTAACGAATGATTTTCCTCCAAAGATTGGCGGCATTCAGTCCTTGTTGTGGGAGTGGTGGCGCCGACTTCCGCCTGATTCTTTTGCTGTGCTCACGAGTCCCCACGATGGCGCCGCTGAATTTGATGCAGCACAACCGTTTGAGATTCGGCGAACTCGGGAACCAGTTTTGTTGCCTCACCCATGGATGGTGCGTCAGATCAATGCGTTTGCTCGCGAATGTTGCGCCGACTTTGTTGTTCTCGATCCAGCGCTCCCGCTAGGGCTAATTGGACCAGCCCTTGAACTTCCGTATTGGTTAATCCTGCACGGCGCAGAAGTAACGGTTCCAGGTCGATTGCCAGTATCAAAACAAGTCCTGGGCCGCGTATTGCGTGGAGCGACACACATCATTGCGGCTGGTGGTTATCCAGCAGCAGAAGGCGAGCATGCTGCCGGAAAAAAATTACCAATGACAATCATTGTGCCGGGTGTTGATGTCGATCGTTTTGTGCCACTCACAGCACCAGAACGCACAACAGCGCGAGCACATTTCGGCCTTGACGACAATGCCGAAGTTGTGTTGGGAGTGAGCAGACTGGTGCCACGAAAAGGCTTTGATGTAGTGATTCGCGCCGTTGCGATGCTGGCACGGGAGCGACCAAATCTAGTTGCGGTTATCGGCAGTACGGGGCGAGATCTCAAGAGACTGAAAAATCTTGCGCGCGAACTGCAAGCACCAGTGGAATTTCTGGGACGAGTCAGTGATGCAGATCTCCCCAAACTCTTTGGATGCGCTGACGTATTTACGATGATGTGTCGCAATCGGTGGGCAGGGTTAGAACAAGAGGGGTTTGGCATCGTGTTTCTTGAAGCAGCAGCATGCGGAGTGGCACAGATTGCCGGAAACAGCGGCGGTGCGGCAGAAGCAGTGCAGCATGGTGTCACCGGACACGTGATTGACGATCCACAAAACGTTGACGCTCTGGTTGGTTCGCTAGTGTCGCTGCTGTCCGATGATTCGTTGCGCACACAGATGGCTATTGCATCACGTCAAAGAGCCGTCGAGATGTTTAGTTATGATGTTTTGTCTCAACAATTAGCAGTGGCCCTGCATGCACTGACATGATGTTATAGATGTCGTCTGTTGTACAAAATCCTGGTGCCGTGATTCTGCGAATCAACGTGTTCATGACGAGTGTTTTTGCGGTGGCATCAATTTTGTCTGCCGTCTTGTTTCGCCAGCCATGGAAGGGGATCGCCGTCGCGGTGTCGTTGGTATGTTTTTCTGTCGGGGTTGTTGTTTTTTTGTGGGGATACTGGAACGCAGTGCAGCGCAGTCGCACCGACAATATTGGAGTCGGCGAAATGTATTTCTTGCTCAACGGCATCGCACCGCGTGGGATGAGTTACGCATTGAACGGATGCCTTGGCGCACAATGCGTTGTTGCATTGGCCACGGCGTTGGCACGGGGCACAACCGATGGACGAGCAGGCAGCACATTGGCCTTTGGCATCTTGGCCCCGATGCTCGGACTAGGGCTCAATGGTCTATGGGCGGCTTTTCATGGCAGTTTTGGACTACGAGGAGATGGCCAGGAGTCGCCAATCTCTGACGAAAATCAGCAAGGGTCATCCACGGAAGGGTCTCAGACGAGGCAAGATAAAGACCATGACTGATCGTGCTGCCCAGACCTCCTTGATACAGGCGTCGATTGAACGGTGCTACGCCGTTGCGCTTGACTTCGAGGCATACCCGTCCTGGGCCACTGATGTTAAAGATGCAAAAATCATTGCTCGTGATGAGCAAGGTCGTGCCTCTCGTGTTGAGTTTCGGGCATCAGCACTTGGTCGCAGTACTCATTACACATTGCAGTATGACTACAGCGATGCGCCGGCGCGTTTGGCGTGGAGTCTTGTAGATGGTGACATCATGAGGGCAATCGACGGTGCGTACTCTTTTGTTGCAGTCGAGGATGGCACGCAAGTGTTTTACGAAGTTGCAATTGAACTAGTTATTCCACTGCCAGGTTTTGTAAAGCGTCGTGCCGAGGCTCGTATCCTCGATACCGTGAAAGAACTTAAAGCTCGCGCTGAATCGTGAACGCCATTGGCATTGATGTCGGTGGTACAAAGTGCCTCGGAGTTCTTACCGATGAAGCCGGAAACATTTTGTCTTGGGTGCGCAGGCCCACTCCGTCAACAGCAGATCTGATCGACACATTGCATGAGATTGTGCAAGAGCTTGGTGATGCACCAACAGTTGGAGTTGGGCTTCCGGGGCTAATTACTCCGACTGGAATCATGCAAGCCGCACCAAACCTAAAAGATGTCGTTGTGCTTTCAGTCGCTACAGAATTAGGAAATAGATGTGGCCGAAAAGTTCATGTCGAAAATGATGCAACGTCAGCCACGTATGCAGAATGGAAAATTGGTGCAGCACGCGGTGTTGCAGATGCTGCATTTGTGGGACTTGGGACCGGCATTGGCGCGGGTTTTATCATCGGCGGACAATTGCAGCGCGGAGCCCATGGATATGCCGGCGAGATAGGACACATGGTGGTGCAGGCTGACGGCATCGAGTGTGTTTGTGGTCTTCGTGGTTGTTGGGAGCGTTATGCCTCGGGCTGGGCTTTGGGAAACTTTGCTGGTGGAGTTGCCGGCGAAATAGTGGCGCAACGTGCAGCAGATGGTGATGCAAAAATGATTGAGGTCGTTGATATTTTTTCTCGGTGGGTGGCCGTGGGTCTTGCAAATCTTGCCAACATCATTGATCCTGAGGTGATTGTGATCGGTGGCGGCGTCATTGAATCATCCGATGTCTTTATGCCCGTTGTGCAAAAATGGTTTTCCCAATTGCTGTACTCATCGGCGAGCCGTACTCTTCCACGACTCGAAAGTGCGCAGTTGGGAGAACGAGCAGGGGCGATTGGCGCGGCTCTGTTGGGTGCGTCGATGTAATTAGTCTGTGTCCCAACGCAGCGAGCGTTGCACAGCGCGGGTCCACTCGGCATAGTTGCCAGACAAGGCCCCAGGTTCAAAGCGTCTGTCGAGTCGCCACGTTTGACTAATCGATTCAAGTGAGGGCCAGACTCCAACGGCAAGACCTGCCAAGAATGCCGCGCCAAGCGCAGTGGACTCAGTATCGACGGGACGAAGAACAGGAACTGCGAGTTCGTTGGCTTGATGTTGCAACATAAAATCCATCACAGATGCACCGCCGTCAACGCGCAGTTCTGCGAGTGGAACCCCAGATGCTTGCGTCATCGCATCAATTGCATCGCGCGTTTGAAACACCATTGATTCGACGACTGCACGTGCGATGTGAGCGCGAGTGGTGCCTCGTGTGATGCCCACAATTGTTCCGCGCGCGCGCGGATCCCACCATGGACTACCGAGTCCGGTGAATGCAGGCACAACATAGACGCCACCCGTATCAGTCACCGACTGGGCAAGGGGCCCAATCTCGGCAGATGTTTCGATGATGCCAAGTCCGTCGCGAAGCCATTGAACTGCTGCGCCTGTGACAAAAATAGATCCTTCAAGTGCGTATGTTGGTGAGCCGTCGCCAAGATCCCACGCCACAGTCGTGAGCATGCCATCTGTGGGTGGTGGGCATTTTGAGCCGATGTTCAAAAGAACAAAACTGCCTGTGCCGTACGTATTCTTGGCCATGCCGATATCAAAACAGGCTTGTCCAAAGAGGGCAGCCTGTTGGTCGCCAGCAACGCCAGTAATCGCAATACCCGTCGGAAGCCCTTCGACAGAAGTATTACCAAAATGACCACTTGATGGCAGAACGCGCGCAAGTGCATGCATCGGTACTCCTAAGAGAGTGCACATCTCAGAACTCCACGACATTGTGTTGATATCAAACAACATTGTTCGCGATGCGTTTGTTGGGTCTGTGACAAATGAAGCACCGCCGGTCAGTTTCCAGATCAACCAAGAATCAATGGTACCGATAGCAAGATTGGCTGTGTCTGGAACGCCGTGTTGAAGCAGCCACGCCGCTTTTGTGCCAGAGAAATATGGATCGAGAACAAGTCCAGTTGTTTTGCGCACAAGAGGCAAAGATGACGCAAGCGATTCGCACATGCTTGCTGTGCGACGATCTTGCCAGACAATGGCTTTGGCATACGCACGCCCAGTTGACGTGTTCCAGGCAACAACTGTTTCGCGTTGGTTGGTGATTCCGATTGCAGCAATGTCTGTCACGCGAGAGATGACATCACGCAAAGTGTCAAGTACTGCGGACCAGATCTCTTCGGCATCGTGTTCGACCCAACCTGGCTGGGGAAAATACTGAGGAAACTCGCGATAAGACGAAATGGATGGCCGCCCGTCCGCAAAGACTGCTCGAGTTCGTACTCCGGTGGTGCCAGCATCAATAGCAAGAACTGTTGTCATTGGATGATTATGCGCTTGCCCGCAAAATGAGAGCACTCAGTTCGCGATGTATCTCGGGTTGACAAGCGAGCACCTCGGCAGGGTGAACAGTGTTGCCGGAGAAATCAGTGACGATGGCACCTGCTTCGGTTGCGATGAGTTGACCCGCAGCAAGATCCCAAGATAGGAGATTTTCTTCAAAATATGCATCAAAGCGACCACATGCAACAAAACACAGATCTATTGCAGCAGCACCGAAACGGCGAATATCGCGAACCTTTTCAATAATGATTGGAATGCGCTGTGCTTGCGACACTCGTTTTTGTGCGGAGTAACTAAACCCAGTGCAGACAAGTGCATCACTCAGAAGCGGATTCTTTCGAACAAAGATGGGTTGGTCGTTAAGGAACGCTCCATGACCACGGATAGCGGTGAATGTTTCACCGAGCGCTGGGATGTAAACCACTCCAACAAGACTTCCGTTGTCGTCGACTGCAGCAATTGACACTGCCCACGTTGGCAGGTCAAAGAAAAAGTTAGTTGTTCCGTCAATGGGATCGATGTGCCACGTGATTCCAGAAGCAGACTCTTGACGTGCGCCTTCTTCTCCGACGATTCCGTCAGAAGGGCGTGCGCGACGGATTCCGTCAGCGATAAGCACTTCGCTTGCTTTATCGAATTCTGTCACCATGTCGGTGGCTGTAGATTTTGTGTCCACATTGCTCAAACCTTGTTTGCGTCCTGCAAGCGCCATGTCTCCAGCGGTGTGGGCGAGTGAGATCGCGAGATCTAGCAAGTCTTCATCACGTGACATACGAGTCAACCGAATCTTTTCGAAGGGGAGTCATGAAGTTCGCGCCATTCACCTTGGGCACGCAGAACGAGAACTGACACGATGGCGGTCCCGCCAGCACACAGCAGTGCGCCAGCCAGGATGCCAAGGCCTAGAGGCACAGAGCAGTCACCAGAACACTGCAAATCAACGACGGCGTATCCAATGAGACCACCAGAGAGCCCGCCGATACAAATTGCCACAAACGCCAAAGCCCGAGAGAGGCGCGATGGAATTGCCGAGAGGCTCGTGTCAGGGGTATCTGGTTGCATGTTGGATTAGCGTAATAGTTGACGTGGCTACTTCTCGCTCCATCTTGCATGTTGACATGGATGCGTTTTTCGTGTCCGTGGAGTTGCTGCGACGCCCAGATCTAGCAGGGCTGCCAGTGGTGGTAGGCGGGACGGCGGGTCGTGGGGTGGTGGCAGCGGCGTCATACGAAGCGAGGCGATTTGGAGTGCACTCTGCAATGTCGTCATCGCAAGCACGCCGACTCTGTCCGCAGGCAGTTTTCTTGCCCGCGAATCACTCGTTATACCAAGAGGTCAGTCACCAACTTCATGACATCTTTTTATCTTTCACGCCGTTAATCGAACCTATTTCTGTTGACGAATCATTTTTGGATGTGACTGGTTCAGAAAAACTTCTAGGCAACGCAGTAGACCTTGCATGGAAGATAAGGGCTCGAGTGCAGGACGAATTGGGATTGGCCTGCAGTGTGGGCCTTGCCAGAAATAAATTTTTGGCAAAACTTGCATCGGACTTCGCTAAGCCTCATGCAACTACTCAAGGAATTGAGCCAGGGCATCAGGTGTATTGCGTTGCAGTAGACGCAGAACTTGAGTTCCTGTATCCACTGCCGGTGCGGGCGTTGTGGGGAGTTGGTCCGGTCACTCTCAAAAAATTAGAAAGTATCGGTATCAGGACTGTTGGAGATTTGGCCGCGTTACACGAGAGCGATCTGCAAGCAGCCGTGGGCATGTCCCACGGTTCGCATCTTTTTGCACTTGGACGTGCCGATGATGATCGCCCTGTTGAGCCAGATCGTGTAGCAAAATCAATCGGTCATGAAGAAACTTTTTCTGTCGACCTAGTCACCGCACAGGAGATGCGTGACGAAATAGTTCGATTATCTGAGGCAGTTGCTCGACGAGTGCGTCGTGCTGGAGTGGCTGCCGGAACCGTGCTCTTAAAGGTCAAGTTTTCCGATTTTCAAACCATCACGCGATCTGTGACTCCGCGCAGTCCGATTACGACTGCCCCCGCTTTTGTCGCTGCGCTTTTGCCATTGCTTGCCAAAATTGATGCAACGCAAGGCGTACGGCTACTTGGGGTTCATGCGCAAAAATTAGGCGAAGCGTCGACTTCTGCGCGGATGTTTGTTGAAGCAGATGATTCGGTTGAAGAAGTAGAACATCTATGGTCGGCGACAAACGAGGCTATTGATGAGATCGTGAGTCGATACGGACGCGAGGCAATTCGGCCAGCCAGTGCGCTTGCAGATCGCAAGGCTCCCGGGGATTCCCCGTATGGGCCAGATGAACTTGTTTGAAACAACTTGGTGCTTGCGTTGCGTTATGTGCAAAAAAGTGGAACACTAGGCACGTGCCACTTTCAGATGAAGAACAACGCATATTGCGCGGAATCGAAGAACAACTTCAAACAGATGAGCGATTTGCTCAGGCGGTGTCGTCCTCAGGGCTTTACCGACACTCAGCCAAGACAGTCAGATGGGCTGTCTTAGGGATAGTCGTTGGGTTATTGGTGATGGTGATATCGCTCCAGATTCACTATGTGGTGTCCTTTGCTGGTTTTATGATCATGTTGATGAGTGCGCTTTCGATTGAGCGACAAGTTCGTCTCATGGGCAAGGCTGGCGTGCAAGACATTGCTCAGTCGTTGCGTGGCCCGCGTCAAGCGGCACAAAAAATGCGCGACCGTTTTCCTAGGGAGTAGCCAAAGTGTCATTAAGTACTGCATCTAGCGATGCATACTTGGCGGTTGACATCGGCGGTACCAAAATTTCGGTCGGAGTCGTAAACACAGCACGAACAGTGGTGTATGAATCTCGGATCTCGACGCCGACAACACAGGTATGGGAATCGCTAGCCGAACAAGTTTCAGGTGCGTTGGCATGGACTGCTGCAAACAACGTGCGTCTGCTTGCCTGTGGAGTGGGTTGTGGTGGACCGATGCGCGTGGACGAGGGCGTTGTCTCGCCTCTACATATTCCGGAGTGGCGTGATTTCTCTCTGGTCTGGGAGATGCGAGAACTGAGTGGGCTAGATGTTGTTCTTGAAAATGACGCGAAGGCACTTGTGCTTGCAGAGCACTGGAGCAGGCGAGAGAAAAATATTAATGCCGTTCCTTCGATCATGATGTCGGTGCTGGTGTCGACCGGAGTCGGAGCAGGAATAATTGCTAACGAAAAATTGCTGATGGGTCGCACCGGAAACGCAGGCCACATAGGACATGTGATTGTGCAAGAAAACGGCAACAAGTGTGCGTGTGGTGCCAGAGGATGTCTTGAAGCGCACATCAGCGGACCTGCAATTGAGCGTGCAATCGGTGCGCCTGCATCGAAGGCAAATATCCAGACGCGTGTGGCCGCAGGCACGCTTCTTGGGCAAGCAATTGCCAGCGTGGCAGCCACGATGGATCTCACAGATGTCACTGTGGGTGGTTCGGTGGCTCTTGGCTTTGGGGACGAGTTTTTTCAGGCCGCGCAGATAAGTGCACGCAAACACGCTGGTCTGACTTTTTTGAAAGACCTCACGATTAGTCCTGTCGCCGACAGAAGTCTTGCCCCACTTGTGGGTGCGGCGGCTCTCGCCAAGTACTCTATAGAACATGCATCCTGCCTATAGTCCTGAAGCTGAGACATACCGCGAAAAAGTTCGTGCTTTCTTGGCTGAAAAACTTCCGACATCATGGAAGGGCATCGGTCAATTAGACGGAGACGATCTCTTGTCATTTGTTGCGGAGTGGCGCACCACGTTGGCGAGTTCTGGATACTTGGCCCCGAGTTGGCCAGTTGCTTACGGAGGCGGTGGGTTATCAGAACTAGAACAAGTGATTGTTGCTGAGGAGTTTGCTCAAGCCGGAGTTCCGATGGGTGCACCAAACGACACTTTCAGTATCAAGATGCTCGGCAATACTTTGTTGCAGTGGGGTACCGAAGAGCAAAAAAAGTATTACCTCCCTCGAATCTTGTCTGGTGACGATGTGTGGTGCCAGGGCTACAGCGAACCCAATGCCGGATCAGATCTCAGCAATATTGGTTTGCGCGGGCAACTTGACGGTGACGAGTGGCTTTTGAATGGTCAAAAAATCTGGACGAGTGCAGGACATCTTGCAGATCATATTTTTACGCTTGTGCGCACCGATCCTGACGCGCCTCGGCACAAAGGCATCAGTTTCTTGCTTGTCGACATGCGCCAGCCCGGAATCGAAGTACGACCAATTCGCATGATCTCAGGTGACAGCGAATTCAACGAAGTGTTTTATACCGACGCCAAGTGCCCCAAAGACAATGTCGTCGGAGGCGTCAATAATGGCTGGGCCGTGGCGATGACGTTGCTCGGATATGAGCGTGGCGAAGCGGCCGCAACACTTCCAATCCGTTTTCAGGGCGAAATAGATCGTCTATGCATCTTGGCAAAAGAGCGTGGAGTCTCATCTCATCCAGTTATTCGTCAGCGTTTGGCTTCTTGTTACTCGCAAGTGCAGGTCATGCGTTTTCTGGGAATGCGAACACTGACGCAGTTCTTGTCAGGTCACCAGCCAGGTCCAGACGGTGCAATTTTTAAGTTGTACTGGAGTGAGTATCACAAAGTGATTACAGAACTCAGCGTTGATATTTTGGGGCTTGAGGCCTTGGTCCCGACAGGGCGCAAACCATCGAGTGCTTTTCAGACGGATGACGAAGGTGCTGCCAATACGAGCAATAGTTGGGTCGGAACATTTCTTAATGCACGAGCCGGAACGATCTACGCTGGCTCGTCACAAATTCAACGCAACATTATTGGTGAAATGGTTCTTGGTCTACCCAAGGAACCTCGGGTCTAGTCATGGAGAGTGGTCGGCAAAGCCAACGAAACATCCTTTCGATGTCGGTGTTGTTGGCGATCGTCAGCCGACCCAACTTGTGGGTCACTGCCATTCGTCAAGTGCTTCGACTAGCACCCACAGGGTGGTGGAAACGATTGCCTCACTTGCCACTGCCTGGTGCTGAGTACCTGGAGTTTCGTTTGGTCACGCAATACGGCGGAGACCCTGCGACTCAGATGTCCAAGTCGCAACCCCTTGACGTGGTGGACTATCTGCGCTGGTGTCGCGACTGGAACCGAACACGATGATGCGTCAAACCGATGTCATGTGTTGCGCGCAGTTGAGACGGGCGAGACGGTAGGTTCGCATGAAAAGCGCGCTCGTACTTAATGCTACGTACGAACCGCTGAGCGTCGTGTCATCTCAGCGAGCCATTTGCCTTGTGTTGTGCGATAAAGCAGAC
This sequence comes from Ilumatobacteraceae bacterium, assembly GCA_016463545.1. GTDB lineage: Bacteria > Actinomycetota > Acidimicrobiia > Acidimicrobiales > Ilumatobacteraceae > UBA2093. The sequence goes on along the minus strand of JAEMRC010000010.1, from coordinate 12,895 downwards.
ATTGTCGAAGACGACGGATCGGTAATGCATGCAGAGAAATTACAGTTGCCAACGCCTCTCGTCATTAAATTACGGTATGTCGTAAAAGTCCCGTATCATCGCCATGCTGCTTTGTCACGACGTGCAATATTTGCTCGAGATAATCACAAGTGTGCATACTGCGGCGGTCTTGCTGACAGCATTGATCATGTTCATCCTCGGTCACGTGGTGGCGAACATATCTGGGAAAATGTGACTGCTGCATGTCGCACATGCAATCTGCACAAGAGAGATCGCACTCCCGATGAAGCCGGAATGAAACTACGCACTATTCCACTCGTCCCTCTTGAAACAGCATGGATTACTTTTTCTGTCGGCTCTGTGCCCGACGAATGGAAGCCGTACTTGGCGCAAGCAAGTTGACCGGCAAGAGCGAAGCGTGTCGAGCAATCTCCCATTGACCCCTAATGAATGGACCCTCAATGATTATGTGGGAACAGCCCGTCAGTTTCATGCAATGGATCTGGACTGGCAACGTGGGGTGTGGCTATGTCGACCAACAGATGCCGCTCTGGTGTTGGGGTCTGCTCAAGACGAAGCAGATATCGATCAAGAGCGGGCTTATCTAGACGGAATCGATATCGTGCGGCGCCGAAGCGGTGGCGGTGCGGTGTATCTCAGTTCTGCATCTGCGGTATGGATTGATGTTGTCATTACGCGCGCAGATGCGCATTGGGAAGATGATGTTTCACGAAGTGCGTTGTGGTTGGGACATGCATGGTGTGCAGTATTAGAGCAATTTGGAATTGCCGATCTCGAGGTGTACAACGCATCAATGTTGAAATCTGTCGTGTCGCGATCAGTGTGTTTTGCCGGCATGGCCTCGGGGGAGGTTCTTTCAGGCGGACGCAAAGTCGTGGGGATTAGTCAGCGACGAAATCGTGACGGCGCGCGATTTCAGTGCGTGCTGTATCGCCAATGGCGTCCAGAAGAATATGCTCACCTTTTTGTGAGCGAAGCAGTGCGAGATGCTGTTCTCTCCCTCGAAGTGATCGAAGTGCCGGGTGAACCAGGCGATGTGTTCGTGGCACTTGCTGCTCATCTTGGCTAACCCCGCACGAACCCCGTACGAATCACGCCTTTGGGTGATGTAACGATTCGTTGTTGAATCTGCCCGACGTGGGGCACCCCCGAGTGACGGGCCCAAAAGATGGCTCCATGAAGACGCATCACCAAGGGGGCACGGTGGGATGAAGGTGGATAAAAAAGGGGTTAAATGGTTGACAGTGGGGGCTAGTGGGGATAATGTGTTGGGCGGAGGGAAGCGGTCCCCGCTTCCGTGGAGCGGAGAAGACGTGTTTGTAGGAGTCCACGAGCGACAACTTGACCCCAAGGGTCGGCTTGCTCTGCCTGCTACTTTTCGGCCTCGGCTAGAGCCGCGCTGTTACCTGGCCTTTGGGCAGGACAAGTGTGTTGACGTTTTAACTGCTGAAGCTTTTGACCAAGTTGTTCAAGAAACATTGAACAAAGTTCGTTCAGGTGAAATCAATCGCAATCAACAGCGTGCATTGGCGGCCAACACTGTCGAAGTATCGATAGATGCGCAGGGTCGAATCAATATCGAAGAGAAGTTGCGTGAATACGCCGGACTATCACTGAACTCAAAGGTCATTGTTGCTGGATCATTTGACCGCGTTGAAATTTGGGACCCAACGAGACACCAACGAATTACTGATGCAGGCACACAGCAAATTGCTGGAGATAGCAAGTGATGCGTGATGTACGCAGCGAATCTTTATACACAACAACCATGTCGAGGACTCCGGTCTTTGGCAGTTTCCCGGATGGCACGGTGCGCAGCTTTAACTCCGCCCGCTGTCATCGCGTCCATTCCGGGGAGAAATCCCGGGGACATTTGCTGTCCGGGAAACTGCCAAGGACCGGCGTTGTGAGCAACAACATGTTTACGCATGAACCCGTCATGCTGGCCGAGATTCTGGATGTGTTTTCCGGTCTCTCTGGCGGAGTATTTCTTGATGCAACTTTAGGTGGAGCGGGACACGCATACGCGGTGCTTGAGGCTCATCCAAATATTGAACTTCTCGGCATCGATCGTGATGAGCATGCACTTGCATTTGTTCGCGAGAGATTGTCTGTTTTTAGCGAGCGTGTCACCCTCCGGCACGCTCGCTTTGATCGCGTTGCTGAAGTGTTGGCGCAAACGAATACCCACTCACTTGCTGGAGTGTTATTTGATCTTGGCGTGTCATCTCCTCAGTTGGATCATGCAGATCGCGGGTTTTCGTACCGCCACGATTCACCACTTGATATGCGAATGGATCAGTCGCAGTCTTTCAGCGCACTTCAAGTCGTCAATGAATTCTCGGCAGAAAATCTTGTCCAAATTTTAAAAGAAAATGCTGACGAAAGATTTGCTGGGCGAATTGCCAAAGCAATTGTCCGATCCCGTCCAATACATACAACTCTTGAGTTAGCTGAAGTGGTCATCACGGCGATTCCCGCTGCCGCCAGACGTCGTGGTGGCCACCCGGCAAAGCGCACGTTTCAAGCAATTCGCATTGAAGTGAATCACGAACTTGCCGTACTCCCTATTGCTCTTTCCAGCGCCATAGATGCACTTGCACCTGGCGCACGATTAGCAGTTTTGACATATCATTCCGGCGAGGATCGCATCACAAAGAGCATCATGCGTGATGCCGAGACAGGTGGGTGTACTTGTCCAGCAATGCTGCCGTGTGTATGTGGGCGAAAGGCACTCGTTCGACGGGTGCGCACTCCAAAGACACCCTCTGATGCTGAGCAGACTATTAATCGACGTTCAACAGCAGCGCGTCTGCGGGTGGTCGAGCGTCTTGACTCTGGGCTGGAGATATAGCCGTGGCTCTTGCATTCAGGCAGCCGTTTGGGCTGGAGCAACCAGAAAAAATATCAAAGCCATCTTTGAGCGTTGTTCCAAGAACACGAATGTATGTGAGCAGGACGATGGCTTTTATATTTATCCTCACGATATTTTTCGGTGCAGTCGTTGCACTGCGAACATATATGGCACAGCAACAAATGCGCTTAGATACAATTAGTCGTGACATAGAGCGATCACGTAATTACTTTGATGAGTTGCGTGCTACTCGTGCAGAACTACAGTCCCCGAGTGTTCTTTTGCAAAAGGCGCGTATTATCGGCATGGTTCCTGTCTGGGGAACAAAGGTTTTAGAAATCCCCGCTGACATTGCGGCCGAGGTCGCTGCCACTGTCGGAAAAGTAGATGTTGATGTCGCAGCTGGAGCAGGATCACCTCTCGAAGAATTTGGAAAAGTGAAGGCAAAAACGGGAAGTACCCGATGAGGGCTCCTCGCACAAGTCGCGCAATCACTGCGTTGTCGTTGCGTTATCGCGCTACACCATCTAGTAGTCGATCAACTCAGGGGCGTTCAGCAGCTCATCGACCCACAAGTCGTCCCGCTAGTCGCTCAACTTCAAGTCGAACACCTGCGCCACAACGTGCACAAAAGAGTTCAGTCAAAGAAGCATCGGTTGTCGTTGACAAACGGATTCACTTTCGTCTGGCAATGTCCTTAGTGGTTTTTATCATCGCTTTTGTTCTGATATTGGGAAGAACCGTGATGTTGCAGACAATCAGCCGAGACACTCTTCACGCAGCCAGTATCGACCAACGAACACGCACGGTTGTTTTGCGCGCTGATCGTGGTGCGATATTTGATCGAAATGGTCACGAGATTGCACTCTCGGTTCCGAGCCAAACACTGTTTGTCGATCCTCGTATGGTGACAGATCCGATTGGGACCGCTCGTGCCATTGCCGGAATATTGCAAATCACTCCTGAGCGTGAAGCGAAAATTCAAAAGGTGCTGACAGACAAGACAAGTGCCTTTTTGTATCTTGCTCGACAAGTCGATAAATCAACCGTGGAGACCGTTTTGGCACTGGGTCTTCCAGGGGTGTCTTCGTATGAAGAACCCATGCGCGTTGTAGAGAGTGGTGTTGCTGGCGCAGTGATCGGACGTACAGATCCTGATGGGGTCGGAACTGCAGGGCTTGAGCTGCAATACAACAAGGTTCTTGCGGGCGTTGACGGAGTGAGCACGCGACAACGTGATGGCCGCGGTAATTCGATGACGAACAGTAGTCCAAACGATGATTCTGGAAAACCTGGAGATGATTTAGTTCTGACGATTGACAAGTCTCTGCAGTTTCAAACTGACCAAGCATTAATTCAACGCGTGACACAACTAAGTGCAAAAGCGGGAACTGTCATCATGATGAACTCGCGCACTGGCGAAATATATGCGATGTCAAATGTGCGACGGGCACTTGATGGCACCGTTGGGTTAGCAACAGGAAACTTTGCTGCGGTTGAAGCCCACGAACCTGGCTCAGTAGCAAAAGTTTTTAGTGTGAGTTCGGCGCTTGACTTGGGGAGGGCCACCGAGGATTCTTCATACAAGGTTCCTGGCTCTTTGCGGGTAGACAAGTTTACAATTCGTGATGCGTATTCTCACGGCTTAGTGTCAATGACCACTCGGGATATCGTGCGTGATAGTTCAAACCTTGGCGCGGTGAAAATCAGCGAGACAGTAACTCTTGATGAAAAACGTAACTATCTGCGGGCATTCGGGTTTGGCGAGAAAACTGGACTGCAATATCCGGGTGAGAGTAGGGGAATCCTGCGACCAGTAAAAGACTGGTACGGTACCCAAAAAATAACCGTGGACTATGGCTATGGTTACGCCGCGACACCGTTGCAGATGTTGGCTGGTGTAAATGTTGTGGCCAATGGCGGTCAATACGTAGCCCCGAAACTCATTAAAGGAACAATTGATGAAGATGGAGTGATCCATGACACTGCCGCCTCGGCAACACATCAGGTTCTAAAAGAATCAACGGCGCTAACAATGACAAGTCTGCTCAAAGAAGTTGTCTGCGCAGGTACCGGAAAACTTGCACAAGTTAAGGGAATGAAAGTGGCTGGCAAGACTGGCACGGGATACAAAGCACAGGCAAATGGTACATACACAACCAATACTGGTGGACGAAAGTATTTCGCTTCGTTTGTCGGTTATTTCCCTGCAGACGATCCTCAAATCACGATGCTTGTCAATATTGATGAGCCCAACGGAAATACACGTGATCGATTTGGCGGAACTGCGGCAGCGACCGTTTTTTCCCGGCTAGCAGAGGTGGCAATACACGAATTGCAGATACCTCCAACAGGAGTTGGTAGCGGCTGTCGAAAACTTCCTGCCACAGCGAGTTCGCACTGACGGGTGATGGAGATTTGATGATGGCGGCTCAATCAGATTGCAAGACCCTGACAGTGCAGGAGCTCTGCGCGGAAACAAACGCATCAGAATATGTTATTTCTGGTGACTCAAATCGTTTAGTGAGTGGGATCACAATGGATTCGCGCTCTGTCGTTGAAGGGGATTTATTCTGCTGCGTGCGTGGGGCGAACTTTGATGGCCATGCTTTTGCAGTCACTGCCGTTGAAGGTGGGGCATCAGCTTTGTTGGTCGAGCGCTATCTCTCAGAAGTTGAGAACGTTTCACAAATCATTGTTGCCAATGTTCGCGAAGTAATTGGTCGCTATGCAAAAACGCTATATGGCGACCCCTCGACCAAACTGAGAGTCGTCGGAATCACCGGGACAAATGGCAAGACAACAACTGCGTCATTATTGTCATCGATTCTCAATGCTGCAGGAGTAACGAGTCAGGCGCTTGGCACTTTAACAAACGAACGCACAACTCCAGAAGCACCTATTCTTCAAAAGCAACTCGCACAAGCCGCTGAAAACGACATGCAGGTAGTGATTATGGAAGTCACATCGCATGCAATTGACCAAAGTCGTATCAATGGCATCCAGTTTGAAATAGCGGTGTTTACCAACATCAGTCGCGATCATTTGGATTACCACGAAACGCAAGAAGCATATTTTGCGGCAAAGGCAGCGCTGTTTCGCCAAGATCACGCCATTCGTGCGGTGGTCAATACGGACGACACTCGTGGTCGCTTGCTGTTTGATGCGGCAACAATTCCAATGGCAACATTTTCATTGGACGATATAGCGGGCATAAAGACAACTGCTTCGTCCATTGAGTTTGAATGGGAGGGGGTCGGCATTGCTGCCCCTATTGGCGGGAGATTTAATGTGATGAATCTTCTTGCCGCTTGTACTGTCGCACGTGAGTTAGGACTCACGCCTAAAGAGATCGCTCGCGCAACGACTCAGGTTCAGTCAGTTCCTGGAAGATTTGAACGAGTCGATGCTGGGCAAGACTTTACTGTCGTTGTTGATTTTGCCCATACGCCCGAGGGTTTGGCAGAAGTATTACAAGCAGGACGTGCTGTCTGCGCCGGGCGCGTTCATGTTGTGTTTGGATGCGGTGGCGACCGAGATTCTGGCAAGAGGCCTCTCATGGGCGGCGTTGCCGCGCAATACTCCGACAATGTGATGGTGACATCAGACAATCCCCGAAGCGAGGATCCTCTCGACATCATCAAACAAATACTCGAAGGTATTCCGGCGAGTGCGACGTGCATTGTGAACAGCAATTCAGATCGTCGGGCAGCGATTTCAGATACTTTGCAATCTGCACACGTAGGTGACATTGTGATTGTTGCCGGAAAAGGGCATGAGACCACGCAAGAGTTTGCCCACCACCGTGAAGAGTTTGATGATGTCGCCGTGGTGCGCGAATTACTGAATTTGCACATTGGAAAGCCCGCATGATTGCCGTCTTGCTCTCCGGTGCGGTGGCGATGGCTTTATCGCTAGCGGCGACTCGCTTGCTGATGCGTTTCTTTGCGAATCTGGGTGTCGGGCAACCAATCTTGGGCAAAGAGGACAACGGGCCTGTGCATCACATGGCAAAACAAGGAACGCCAACGATGGGTGGCACAGCCATAATCGGATCCGCTTTTATCGGCTGGGTGGTTGCGCATTTGCGTCATGGTCTGGCGTTTTCTGATCAAGCACTCATCATGTGGCTAGGTATTGCAATTTTGGCTTTCATGGGATTTCTTGACGACTATCTCAAAGTGCGTTACGGGCATAATCGTGGCATATTTTGGAAAAAGAAAGGCTACATAACATTCGGAATTGTTGTAGCGGTCATGACTCTCATGCTGACGAGCACAGGAGTCAGTGAAACATTGTCGTTTACTCGCTGGAATCTTCCTGGATGGCAATTGCAGCCCATCATTTGGGTCGTCTGGACATCTTTGATGGTGTGGGCAACGACCAATGCAGTCAATGTCACAGATGGTCTTGACGGACTGGCCGCAGGCTCTGCGTTATTTGGGTTTTTGGCATTCACGATTATTGCTTATTGGGCATTTCGTAATCCCACTATCTATCAGTTAGTGAATCCACTTGACCTCGCTGTGATGTCGGCAGCATTGGCGGGGGCGTGCGGTGGGTTTTTATGGTGGAATGCGGCACCAGCACGAATTTTTATGGGTGATGTCGGGGCACTGGGAATAGGTGCGGCACTTGGCATGATGGCAGTAGCGACCAATACACAGTTGCTGTTGCCATTAATTTGTGCACTCAACGTGATGGAGGCTGGATCGGTTGCAATACAGATGACCGTGTTCAAAGCATCTGGTCGCAAAAAAAGACTCTTTCGAATGTCACCCATTCACCACCATTTTGAACTGAAGGGATGGCCAGAGACGACGGTGATTATCCGTTTCTGGATTATTTCTGGTATTTGCGTTGCGGCATCGTTGGCAATATTCATTGCGGATTTCACGAATCTTTCAGATTTAACGCGAGGTCTCAAGTAATGAGACGAGCAGCCGTCTACGGATTAGGGATTGCCGGACAGGCGACCGCGCTAGCGATGAGTGCACGAGGAATCGGTGTGCGAGTTGGTGACGACGCTGAATCTGAAAATCTTCAAAACTTCGCAGAGAGCATAGATTCGCCTTTCACCCGCGTGCATGATGCCAAAACGCTGCGTGCGTTTTTGCAGAACGTCGAAGTGCTTGTGCCAGCACCTGGTGTTGCTCCTTCGCATCCAGTCGTTCTCGCAGCGCGGGCCCAGCGGATTGCCGTGCGCTCCGAAATTGATATCGCCTATGAGTGGGAGCAAGACAGAGTCGGTGGTTCACGACCAATATTGGCTGTGACAGGAACTGATGGCAAGACAACGACAACAATGTTGGCTGCCGCGTTAATCCGTGGTGCCGGCAAGCGTGTGGCAGAAGTGGGCAACACCGATCTTCCTTTCATTGCCGCACTTGAGCAAAACGTTGATGTCTTTGTTGTTGAATGTTCGAGTTTTCGTCTCGAGTTCACACAAATGTTTCGGGCCTCGGCAAGCGTGTGGCTCAATCTTGCACCAGACCATTTGGATTGGCACGAAAACCTTGAGAACTATGTGGCTGCTAAGCAAAAGATCTGGGCCCATCCCAACGGGGGAGACGTTGCAATTGTTCCGGTTGAAAATGAAATGATTCGCGAGGCTGCACGTGCCCGAGGACTACGCACGGTCACATTTGGATTAACTGGCGCTGACTATTGCGTCAAGGACGGAGTGCTTGTTGGGCCACAGGGATCTATATGTGATGTATCTAATCTCTGGCGTGCATTGCCGCATGACATTACAAATGCATTAGCAGCGTGTGCGCTTGTCCTTGAATCGGGCGTCGCTGATCGCACCACGCTTGCATCCAGTCTCTCATCCTTTGTTCTTGCTCACCATCGAATTGAGTTGGTAATGACAAATGGGGGTGTCTGTTGGTATGACGACTCGAAGGCTACGAGTCCTCATGCATCACTGACAGCTATTAAGGGTTTTGAAAGTATCGTGTTGATAGCTGGGGGCCGCAATAAAGATCTTGATCTGACACTTTTGGCATCAGAACCAAAACGCATGCGCGGTGTGGTTGCAATTGGCGAAGACGCCGCACTGGTCGAAGCTGCATTTCAGGGCATCTGTGAAATACGTTCTGCCCAGACAATGAAACAAGCGGTTGAACAGGCCGCATCGATGGCAAAAGATGGTGATTCCGTTCTTTTGTCTCCAGCGTGCACGAGTTATGACTGGTATGCCAACTACAACGAACGCGGCGATGATTTTCAGCAATGTGTACGAGATCTATGCAGCAATCAATCCATCAATCAAGGGAGCAGACAGTGACAACCACGCAAGCACTACCAAGACCACGGAGTATGTCTGAGAGGCGAATTCATACGCTGCAAAAATCAGGTACTGCAGCGAAACGTAAACTGTCGCAAAACGCACCAACTACAACGTTTTTCGGAATTTTGATTATTGTTACTTTTTTAACGTTGCTCGGTGTCGTGATGGTGTTGTCGTCGTCTGCTGTGACGTCCTTTCAAGAGGGAAATTCCCCGTGGAGTCTTTTCAGACGGCAGGTACTCTGGGCCGTCTTTGGCTCTATTGCGATGGCGTTTACCTATCGACATCCATACAACGACTACCGAAAGTTCGTGAAGCCGCTAATTGTCTTTGCGTTCCTGCTCAATCTGCTTCCTTTTGTTCCTGGAGTCGGCAAAAAAGTCAATGGGGCACGAGCATGGGTGAACGCTGGCGAATTCAGTTTTCAACCGTCAGAGGTGTCAAAGATCGTTGTGGTTTTATTCTGCGCTGATCTGATTGCACGAAGACATCGTTATCTCAATGTGTTCAACAAAACATTGCTGCCGTGTCTGTTTGTCATGGCTGTAGGGGCGAGCCTCAGCGGGCTGCAGAGCGACTTTGGTTCTGCACTTGTTTTCGTCGGCATCGTGCTGATGATTTGTTTTTTTGCGGGCATGCCCTGGAAATGGGTCGGAGTGTTTACCGTCGGTGCTGTCATAGTTGGCGTGATCATCTTTACTACAAAAGAGGTTGCTCGCAATCGCTTGACTGCATTTTTGAATCCGTCAGAGACCAAAGGAAGACTCGGCTACCAAGTACATCAATCACTCTTGGGAATTGCTAACGGTGGAACCACAGGCGCGGGCATCGGACAAGGAAGTACTAAATGGGGCTATCTACCTCTTGCGCATAGCGACTTTATTTTTACCGTCGTCGCGGAAGAACTTGGTGCGATTGGCTCAGTCGCAGTGATTGGTTCATTTATGGTTCTTGTTGTTTTGGGCATGCGAGTTGCGCTTGGGGCTCGCGAAATGTTTGGTTCACTGCTCGCTGCCGGAATCGCTGGTTGGTTTGCGTTTCAGTCAATTATCAATATTGGGGGTGCAACAGGCAGCCTTCCGCTAACAGGGTTGACTCTTCCGTTTATGTCTGCAGGAGGATCTTCACTAATGGTGTCAATGGCTGCTGCTGGAGTGTTGCTCAATGTTGCCCGTAACATGAAATAGAACATGTCCTCTACAGAAGTCTTTGCAGTTGTCACGGGTGGTGGCACAAGTGGACACGTTGTCCCTGCGATTGCGATACTCGAACTTCTCCAAGACGCTGGGCATGCACCTCAATCTCTGCGCTATGTCGGTAGTCGCCGTGGCATCGAGAAGACATTAATGAAAGTTCTCATATTTGATTGTGAGTATCTACCGATTTCTGGATTGCAAAGAAGCGCGAGTCTCAAGTCAGTGTTGCGGAACGCACTACTGCCACAAGCGATCGTGAGATCATATGTGCAGGCGTATCGCTTAATTCGTCGATGGAAGCCAGCTGTTGTTGTTTCCGTCGGGGGTTATGCCAGTTCTCCAATGGCTTTTGCAGCACGTCTGAGTGGAGTAGCCCTTGTCTGTGTGAGTTACGACAGAACCCCCGGCTTAGCGACTCGCCGTCAGGCAAAACATGCAACTTCTGTGGCAGCAGCGTTTGACGGTTCGCCGCTGCCAGGCGCTGTCGTGACGGGCGCGCCGGTTCGTCGTGAAATTCGCGAGTTAGATGTTGCGACAAGACGAGTAACTTCTCGTCTTGCACTCGGGGTGCCACAAGATCGCATCATGTTCACGGTTATCGGTGGCTCGCTGGGCTCGGCTGTCTTGAACGACAATATCGAGCGCATCTTGGAAGCCTTAGGAGAACAGCAAGCAGATTCAACTGCGTTGTACCACGTCTGCGGTCAACGACACATTAATCAACTAGCACCTCAGCCACCATCAGGAGTGTGGTACTCGCGCGTCGCCTATGAAACTCGAATGACAGATCTCTTGGCGGCAACCGATGTCATGATCTGTCGCGCAGGTGCAAGCACTATTGCAGAGATAGCAGCAGTTGGTGTTGCGACAATTTTGGTGCCATGGAAAAATGCAGCGGAGGATCATCAGCAACTCAATGCTGGGTGGTTGCGCGAACATGGAGCAGCACTTGTTGTCAATGAATCAGATCTAGCGACAGGTGCATTGACCGAGGCCATCTTCTCTTTGCTCAAAAACCCGTTAGAGCGTCAGAATCTTGCAATAGCCGCTCGAAATTGTGGTGAATTACACCGAGGTACCACCCTGAGGGATGTGATTGAAGACGCAAGCCGTCGTTGAGACGCCTCCAATACAATCATGGCGTGAGACAATGGAGCAGTGATGACATTAGAAATTGATCTCAATCATGCTCAGCGCATTCATGTGGTGGGAATCGGTGGCCCCGGTATGAGCGCAATTGCCATCGTGTTGCATGAAATGGGGCACGTCGTTACTGGATCAGACATTCGTGAGAATGCGGCGGTGCAATCCCTGCGGTCGCGCGGAATCAATGTCTCTATCGGCCACTCTGTAGATGTTGTTGCTGATGTCGATGCAGTGACGTATTCGACCGGAGTTCCTCGTGACAATATCGAGATTGTTGCGGCGTCTAGTGCCGGAGTCTTGGTGCTCCATCGATCCGAAATGCTTGCGGCAATCTGTTCTTTGGTCCGCAGCATCGGAGTTGCTGGCACTCATGGCAAGACCACAACATCGGCAATGTTGGTCCACATCTTGCTCGCCGCAGAGTTGAGACCGTCCTATGTCATCGGAGCCGAGGTTTTAGAAACCTCCTCAGGCGCATCGTGGACCGGCGAAGATGTCTTTGTTGTCGAAGCCGACGAGAGCGACGGCACGCACTCAGCATTATTTTTGCGGGCAGCAATCATCACCAATATTGACAAGGATCACTTGGATTACTTTGGGTCTCTCGACGAGATCAGACAATCGTTTATTTCGTTTGCAGACAATGTTGATGGGCCAGTCATTGTGTGTCATGACGATGCGCAGGTCGTCAAGATGCTGTCCGAAGTGCGCTCAAGTAGTCGTGAGATCGAGTTCATAACATACGGTGTGACATCGCAGGCTGACGTCGTGATCTCGAATCTTTCTTTGACACCAACATCGTCAGAATGTGACGTCACGATAGGTGGTAATACACATCGCATTTCTTTGCCAACGTTTGGCAGACACAACCTCTTAAATGCTGTCGCAGCATTGGTGATGGCGCATCAATTTGGTGTCACAGTTGAAGTCGGCATTAAAGCGCTGGCTTCTTTTGACGGTGTTGAAAGGAGATTCCAGGATCGGGGTACTTTCAACGGTGTCGCGCTCATTGACGACTACGCGCATTTGCCAACAGAAATCGCAGCAGTCATCACAGCAACCAAGCAAAGATTTCCGCAACGTCGATTGTTGGCGGTGTTTCAACCGAATCGTTTTCACCGCATTGCGGCAATGGCAGGGGACTACGCCGAGTGTTTTAAAGAAGCAGACATTGTGGCGATCACAGATGTCTACGCCTCGGGAACCCCACGGATTGAAGGAATAACTGGAGAACTTGTCGTACAAGCAATTCGCGGAGCAGATGCCGACAAAGCGGTTGCATGGTGTCGTACTCGAGATGAACTAGTGCAATATGTTCTTGAAGAACTCAGGCCCGGCGATATTTGTTTGAGCATGGGATGCGGAGACATTGAGCATTTTCCGGAC
>JAEMRC010000161.1 GCA_016463545.1 Ilumatobacteraceae bacterium | reverse complement strand
GCATCTACGAGAACTCTGCGAACAAAATCGACGGGGGTCTCATGAGCCTGCGCGTCGTCAAAAGACACCACAACAACGGCATCAATACCCGTTGCTTCTAGAAGCTCGAGGCGCTGATCGAGATTTGACAGCAACAGCGGGGCCGACTCTGGTCGCACCACGCTTGCAGGATGTCGGTCAAAAGTGACAACCACACTTTTGGCGTGCAACTCTGCGGCACGCGCTTTTACTTGTGCGATTACAGCAAGATGACCCAGGTGAACTCCGTCATACGCGCCAATTGTGAGAACGCTTCGCTCCCCTGGCCATGCGCATACCGTGAGATCAGTAACAACTTGCATCGCCACAGAACCTACCTGCCGCCAAACACGACTGTCGGTTTTGCTAAATCGTTCTTCCATTTTTCGTACACCGCAATCAACTCACCAGCCTCGTTGAGAATCGCCCACGGGCCGGTGCCGTCCCACGACGGCAACGGTCGCCCATACAACACATTGTCGATTCCGTCAGTGTCAAGAGTCACTTGCTCCATTTCGCGCACGGCTGTCAAAACATTTTGCAACACTGGCTCATCAAGCGAACATGCGTCGGACAATCCAAACGGACCCACACTTGTGCGTCGTAAAGCGCGAATATGCGCACCGCCACCGAGTGCTGTTCCAAGATCGGCGCCTAACGAGCGAATGTATGTGCCAGACCCACATCTCACAGTTGCCTGCAGCACCATTGGATCGGCCGTTGCACTCACGTTAAATGCATGCACGTGCACGGGGCGTGGGGCTCGATCAACTTCTATTCCCTCGCGCGCCAACTGATGAAGACGTTTTCCGTCTACTCGCAGAGCAGACACCATCGGAGGTATCTGCAAAATATCACCGACGAATTGTGCATCGATAATGCGTTGTGTCTCAACAAGATTCGGTGGAGACATCGCATGAGTTTGCGTCACGGCGCCCGCGCTATCAAGCGTGTCCGTTTCTGATCCAAAGACAATTTCAGCGACGTACTCCTTGTCCATGCCACTCATGAAGCGCATCAATCGCGTGGCGTTGCCAACTCCGACAACCAAGACTCCTGTTGCATCTGGATCAAGCGTGCCAGCATGTCCGACACGCTTTTCTTTAAGCGACTTTCGTAATTGCGCGACGACATCGTGGCTTGTCATGCCTGCTGGCTTGTCTACAACGACGAGCCCATGCACCGTGGGCGGTTTACGCCGTGCCATTCGCTTCGTCGTCTGCTTGAGGCGCAATGGGATTATTATTGGCATCAAGTGGTCTGATTCGAAGTAATTCTTCAATTCGTTCAGCCCCACGAATAACTTCGTCTGGCTTAAATGACAACACGGGTGTTTTACGAGCATGCATCTGGCGATTGATTGACGCCTGAATGCGAGCTCGATGCTCACCAAGTGCTTCTTGAATTGCAGCATCGCCTTCTTCACCGGACATCGAGTCATAGAACACAATCGCCCGATTCATCTCGCTGTCCACATCAATAGAGGTCACCGAGACGAGATCGAGTCGTTCGTCGTCAATGCGGATGAGTTCGTCGGCAATGATTTCGCGTAAGACTTGGGACAAACGCGCCGCACGAGGGTATCCGTGCGATGTTCCGCCCTTGGGCTGGCGTTGTCGAGATCGTGGATTCTGTTTTGTCACATCTCTACGGTACCTACAGAAGCGCCAATGAGAGCGAACTCTGCGCCATGAGACCTACGATAGAGAGGCTATGACGTCTCCTCAGCCCCCCGACTTTGCGGGCTCCATTCCGGCACACCGCTACACGGCTGCACTCGCTGCTGGCATCGAACAACGCTGGCAAAACTATTGGCAAGACAACCACACCTTTGACGCGCCCAATCCAGCGGGGCCACTCGCCGATCCCGCTGGCGTCGCCAATCGCGCCAAACTTTTCGTACTCGATATGTTTCCATATCCCTCTGGTGCGGGACTCCACGTCGGACATCCGCTTGGTTACATCGGCACTGATGTGTACGCACGATTCAAGCGGATGCAGGGATACAACGTTTTACACGCGCTTGGATATGACAGTTTTGGATTACCTGCGGAGCAGCACGCCATCAGCACGGGCATTCATCCACGTGTCAACACCAACGCCAATATTGCAAACATGCGTCGCCAACTGCGCCGTCTTGGTCTAGGCCATGACGAACGACGCAGCATCTGCACAACAGACGAAGAGTTTTATAAATGGACACAATGGATTTTCCTGCAGATCTATAACGCCTGGTTCGATCCTTCTA